>DATKZR010000052.1:0-111995 GCA_035527875.1 Nitrosopumilaceae archaeon
TAATAGATTGAAAATACTGTGGGGTAATTTTTGAGATATTTTCAATATATTTTTGAACATTTTGTCTGTACAATGAATATACATCGCTTGATTGAGTTGGTGCACTTGTCTGGGTGCTTTTTTGGGTACTCATAGTAAACCAATCAATCCCCTTCTATATATATCATTGGTAATGAAAGGTGATTATTGGTTTTCATTGGTTTTAAAACCCAAATTATAAATATAACCATATTTGATTCCTTTTTGTAAACATGGAAAAACATGAGAAATTATTAAACATGTTAATGGAGTTTAATCCTAGAGTTAGGTTTACTGCAGTGTGTTCAAAAGATGGGGATATCAAGTGGCAAAGTCAGCGAGATAATGTAACCAATATAATTCCCTTAGAAGAAACAAAATTATCAATAAAAAGAGCAGTTGAATCTTGGAAAGCCAGAGAAGAACTTACTGAACATGGTACTGGCAGAGGAATGTACACAATTACTGCCTTTGAAAAAATTAAAAGAATCACCATCCCATTAGATGAGGAACATATTCTTTTCATTAGTGCTGATAACACTCCCATGAATAAAAAAAGAAGTTATGGCAGATTGGTTGGAATGGGCGAAATTATGTCCATTGTAGATTTCATAAATGAAAACAATTAAGGCAATTTTTTTACCAATTTAACGCATAATTTGTTTTAGTTAGTTTTGCTGAATTAATCAAATCTTGAGCGTAATTGAACCAAATTTTAATACTTAATGAAGATTAACGACGTTGAAAAAATTAAGCTATAAGTTTTTCAACTAAAATAAATTTAAAAAATTGTACTTAATTATGATTTGTCATATTTGTGATATAGAATTATTTGAAGCAAAATCTGAACAAGGTACCAGGTTATTCTATTGTAGAAATAAATTTTGTGAATATTTTGGAAAATCTATGAATGTCCCTTTGAATTTGTCAGAAATAAAAAATCCTTTGAGGGAAATTGAACCAAAAGTATCGTTTCCCTTAACGAATTTGAATTTATTTTTTGGAAGAATCACGTCTGAAATGAAGAGAATATTGAACTAAAATACCAAGATCTTTTCAGCGAATGGAATTTATTTTTTAGGAAGGATGATAATTTGAAAAAATGATAGCTAAAGTGTAATTTAATTTACTTTCCTTGATTTATTACCCCGAAAAATTTTGGAAATAATCTATGTCATATTTGGAATTGGTAAAGTGTAAACACTATTGTCAGCCTAACGGATCTTTCTACTGTATCCATTGTGGGAAATTACTTGGCTAAATAAAGTAGATATTTTTGATGTTAGATGTGATTTACTATGAAATTACTTTTTAGAAATTGTGAGAATTAAATCCACTATGTTATTTTCTCTTTTGTGCCTATTTTGTATGCTTCATCAATAGTTGATACAAAGATCATACCATCTCCTTTGGAGCCTCTGTGACATGCCTCTATAATTGCAGATACCACAGAGTCTAATTTTGTATCATTAACTACGGTAGTTATGGTGTCAATTCGATTGTATCCTGCAATAAATTTTGCAGTTCCACGTGCTCCCCCTACTAGCGGTCTATCTCCTGCGCCTTTGCCCCTACTTTCAACTAGGGTAACTCCCTGTGCTCCAGCTTTAAGAATACTATCAATCACTTCAGTTCTTCTCATACTGGGTATCATAGCATCAATTCTTTTCATTGTGTTTCTTTGTAAGCATATTCATTAAAACAATATAATAATTATCACTTTTAATAATTAGAAATGTAAATTATAAAAAATAAGTTTTTTAAGGTTTAGACCTGACCTAATAGAAAAAATCAGGTCAAAAATTTAGTCTAGATTTATGTAATCTAGACTAAGATTATAAATTCTTTATATTTTCGTAAAAGTGTTAATTTAAAATTATTTTTTGGGAACTGATAATTTATGTAGCTACTAAAACAAACAATTTCCTATATATGACAATTTGGTTTGAATTTTATGAAAGTTCTCATAGTGGATGACAATCAAGACATTACAGCTCTTCTCTCAAGGTACCTTAATTCCAAAGGAATAGACAACGATGTTACCAATGACCCAAGAGATGGCTTGAAAAGAATTAAAGAAGAACATTATGATACTGTTCTATTAGATATTTCCATGCCTGAATTTAGTGGAATTGATATTATTCATACATTAGAAAGAGAAAAAAGATTACAAGATCAAAAAATTGTCATTTTTTCGGCAATCTCCTTTACTGATAATGAAATTCACCATTTATTGAACAAAGAAGGGGTTCAGGTTTGTATAAAAAAACCAATAAAGCTTAGCAAGCTTTTAACAACCATTGCTTGTTGAGAATTTTTTGAAATTATTTTTTGGGGAGTATTGATTGTTATATTCTTTGAAATTTTTAATTAAAACTAATTAGTATCGAGCCTGGAGATAGGTTTTGTCTAGGAGATCTTTGGCTTTTTGTTCCTGGTCAAACATTTGTTGTTGAATCTCTTTAGTCATTCTTTCTTTAATTCCTATTTTGTATGCAAAAGGCCCAGGAAACTCTGAAATTAATTTTGAAGAATCTAAAATTGTAACTAAAATCTAATTTTTATAATTATTTGATTGATGATAATCATGGATAAGGAAGAAGAACTATTTGATAAAATTACTGAAAACCTATCCAAAAAATACAGACTTGTAAAAATTGGTAAAATGATGTCTGCTCCTGGAATTAGCTACAAAAAGAAATTTTTCGCTTTTTATTACAAAAATGAAATTACTCTTAGACTAGGAAAGGATTTTGAGCCTGAGAATCATGGTGTTAAAAAATGGAAGTATCTTAATCCTTTCAAAAAAAAGGCAGCAATGAAAAATTGGTATCAATTGCCCTACTCTGAGAAGAAAAACTGGGAAAATCTAGCAATAAAGGCAATGAACTCACTTAGTGAGGAAATAAAATCCAAATAAAAAATTGAAATATTTTAAATTATGAAATCTCTGAAATAGGGCCTAGATAATCCAATCCTACTTTGTTCTTATCTATACGAAGAAAAAAATCATTATCGACATTTTGGACTCTAATGCTATCACCCTTTTTCATAGTTGATAGTCCATTGAAGGCAGTGACATAGGATTTTCCTTTCTTAATGTTAGCAATTACGGTAGACCGAGGTACAATTTCTGCTGGACCAATAGTTTTCCCATCATCAATATGCTGTTTCAAGTTTTCAATTCTATTATCTGCACTGTGACTAGCTTGAGAGATTACATAGTCTGCCCATTTTGTCATTTTACACTAGATGAAATAATTTTCTTTTACTTAACTTTGATCGTAAGTAATAGGAATAGAATTGCTTTGGTAAAGGTTGGAAAAATCACTCTACTAATTGAACATCAGATCTACCTAGATCAGGTTTCTTTGAATCTGGCAGCCTCATCAGAGCCACCAGTTGCATTCCCCTTGCTGTACGAATGTGCACCTGCACCAGCCAGGCTTCCGCCCTTTACTATCAGATATTCCTCACGTATTGGTTTTTGATCTAACCAACACTCCAAAATCTCCCTGACTCCTGATGCATATCTGGTTTGAGCTGAAAGTGACGTTCCTGAGGTATGTGGGGTCATACCGTGGTTTGGCATTGACCTCCATGGATGATCCTTTGGTGCGGGTTGTGGGAACCAAACATCTCCTGCATACCCTGCCAGTTGCCCTGTCTCTAGTGCTTTAGCAACAGCAGTTCTGTTGCAAATCTTTCCCCGTGCAGTATTTACTAGATATGCTCCGTGTTTCATCTTGTTTATCATTTGTTCATCAAAAAGATTTTCAGTCTCTGGATGAAGTGGGGCATTAATTGTAATAACATCGCAGACCTTTACCATCTCCTCTACACTTTGGTGGAATGTCAACCCAAGCTCTTTTTCAGTTTCTTCTGGCAGTCTATGCTTGTCATAATAATGGAGCTTGACATCAAATGGTTTCATTCTCTTTAGTACTGCCAATCCTATTCTTCCCGCAGCTACTGTTCCAACATTCATTCCCTCTACATCATAAGACCTTGATACACAATCAGCAATGTTCCAGCCATTTTTGATTACCCAATTGTATGATGGAATATAGTTTCTCACCAATCCTAGAATCATCATTACAACATGCTCTGATACGCTAATACTATTCGAATACGTTACTTCTGCAACTGTAATGTCGTTATCCATTGCTGCCTGCAAGTCTACATGGTCTGATCCGATTCCCGCAGTGATTGCTAATTTTAGCTTTGGCGCCTTTGAAATTATTTTAGAAGTAAGATAAGCTGGCCAGAATGGCTGTGATATTACAATGTCTGAATCTGCAATCTCTTTTTCAAATACTGAATTTGGTCCATCCTTATCAGATGTTACAACAAATGTATGTCCTCTATCTTCTAGAAACTTTCTTAGGCCCAGTTCTCCTGAAACGCACCCTAAGAGTTCTCCGGGCTTAAAATCAATCTTTTCAGGCGTAGGAGTGCTCTGCCCTCCTGGATAACTTGAGATTTTTGGAACATCTGCTCGTGCATAATTTGGTGGAAATCCATCTACGGGATCATCATACAGTACGCATAAAACTTTGAGATTATTTTTGCTCATTTTATTTCAGGATTTAGTTTATTTGTAAAACTTGTAATTAAGACTGTTGGATTTTTCTAAAAATATCATAATTTTAAGATTTTTAAAAGATTGTCAAAACTTTCTCGTGATTGTTCTTGCTTGTAAATTCTTAAAACTTTAATAATTTTCTCTTTAGCTGGAATTTTGTAAATTCTTTTAACTTTTTTCCCAATCCCAGAGCCAATAAAAAATGCTTGAGTAATGGATGTTACATTTGATGCTCTTCTAATAGTACTAGAGCTTTCAAAATCAATCAAAGTTGATTTGGTGCTTCCAACTATAACATGCTTGGAGATGCTACTTAATTCTCCATGGTCAAATCCTATTTGGTCAAGCTTATAGCAATCCTCCAAAACTTTTTTAATTGTTGATTTTAATTTTTTAGCACTACCAGGGCCTGAGAGTGAGTTTATCCAGTAACCCACTTTTTCTCCCTCTAGGTATTCCATAACAACAAAATTTTTACTAAAATCAAACAGTTTGGGTCCTACATTTACTGTATTTACTATTTTGAGTAGTGCGGCTTCGCTTTTCATCTCACTTCGTTGAGAATCTATTCGTCGAATTTTCAACGCTATTATTTTAGTACCTCTTTTTGCTAAAACGACTACTCCGACATACCCCTTTCCTAAAATTTCTAATTTTCCAATTGTAGTAGACCCTGTAAATGAAATTGATTTTATGTTTAATTTTTCAAGCTCTAAAATTCTAGAGTTGAGTTGACGTTTTGTGGCTTTGGGATATCCCAGAATTGTAGTGTAGGGCTCTTTGGAAAATTTCTTAATCGAAATAAAAGATTGTTTCATCAGTTGAGGTTAGATCCTTTGATACCTCTTTAATGGATTTGGTTAGATTTTTTATGCCTAAAAACACCTTGAATCCTTTCTTAAAATCATCTTGCAAACCTTTTGGTATGCCTGTTTGAAGATTATTTTTCAAAAATTCTGATAAAAATTTTACAGCTTCGAAATTTTTCCGTTTTTCTAGGGAAACAATTTTTTTATTATTTATCCACATTAGATCTGTATTTGAAATATTTTTAGAAATAAAGCTTCGAGAATCTTTTTCTCTAAAAAAATCAGGCCCAAATTTTTGATATTTCTTTGGAATTATAGGTGATTCTAACAAGAAAAATAGATATGCTTCTTTTTTCTCATCAGTAAAAGATGTACTACGTAAAACTGTGAAACCTCCTATCTCTAGCTGAGTCCTCAACGAATTGGCAGCTCTCTTTATTTGACCCCAAATAATATCTGGACTTCTAATTTTAAAATCAAATTTTACTACTAAAACATTTTCCAAATTATTTTTAGACCCTTTAGGTTTTTTGGATTTAAAGAATTTTAGAGATGGATTGATTTGAAATGCTCTACAATTTAAAATAAATTTTCCAATATTTTCCTCAGATATTGCTGCAGCTAGATTCCTGTTGCTATCAATAGGATCAACAATTACAATAGGGGTTTCAAAACTTTTGGTGGTTCTCCCAATTATTTGATTCTCTTTTATTTTGGCTATGGATTTTATTACATTTTCAAAACTTCCAAAATTTAAAATCAAAACTTCAGATACATATCCACTAAATCCTTGCCTGGCCATTTCTGCGCCATAAATGCCAGTAGATTGAAGAAAGGTTTTGAGTAATTTTACTTCGTCTCTCATTTTCGGTGTAAGGGTTTTTTTCATATGTAGAGTATGAAATGGAGATCTGTCTGCTGCACTCTTCCAGTTACCTAATTTTACATCATAACAAGGAACTACATTGATCTTTGTATTCTTAATTTTAGCCTCGACATAGGGGTGCTCTGAATATCGAACATACGGGTGATGTTTCTTCATCGAGGCAAATCCAATTTTCTTTGAAATTTCTGTAAATTTCTCATCAGAAGTTTCTTTTTTGAATTTTATGAAAATATCTACATCTGCGTTTTTGGATAACCATGTTCCTTTGGCAAAAGAACCTCCAAATTCCAAACCAATTACCTCTGGAAAGGTCTTTAATTGCTCTTCAACTAGTTTGAAAGCCAAATCAGCAATTTGTTTTTTTGAATTTTCTAAAGATTTAGTTAGAATCACTGATTTTCGAACTTTGGAAATTATTTCTTTCATTATGTTGCCTTTATCTCCTCTAAATCAGAATACACTGGACCTTGTGGAGTAAGAAGGCTTTGTTTGAGTTTAATATTTGATATTTCCTGTGATCCAAATTCATATTCTTTAAACTTCTCCATCTCTTTACTAATGTCATCTATCTTGTTTTTAATTCTAAATACTGTAATGTGAGATTTAAAGGGCTTATCTGAAGTAAATCCCAAAGGAGATAGCACGTTTTCAACTTTTTTTGCTAGATCCATCAATTCATTTCCACCAGCATCATCTGTACCAATCCAGATAACTCTAGGAAACTTCATTTTAGGGAAAGCTCCAATTCCTTTGAAATTTACTTTGAAAGATGAAAACTTTATTGTTTGAAGTGCTTGTGATATTTTATGAGAAATTTCCTCTGAAATTTCACCCAAAAACTGAAGGGTGAAATGCAAATTTTGAGGTTCAACAGTTTTTGCCTTAATGTTAATCTCTGATTGAAATTTTTTAATCGAACTTATTACTTCTCTATTAGAAATTTCAACAGCAACAAAAGCTCGCATCACAACTTTCTTTGAAGTATCTTTATAATAATTTCCGGTAGCTTCATAGATTAGCCGATTTGTTATTTATTAAATGACCAAACTAATTGTTTGTCTAACTGGCATGCCTGGTGCAGGAAAATCTACCATAGCTGATGGGCTAAAATCCAACGGTTATGAAATCATCAATATGGGAAATGCAGTAAGGACTGAGGCAAAGAAAAGAAATCTTGAACCCACAGGGCCTAACCTTGGGGAATTAATGCTTGAGCTTCGCGAAAAAAATGGCCCCGGGGCTGTTGCAGAATTGGTAAAACCACAAATAGAAAATTCAAAATCAAATGTAATAATTATTGATGGAATAAGATCCTCCCCTGAAATCGAAGTTCTAAGAAAATATGGTACAGTAAAACTCCTTGCTATACATGCCTCAACTGATACGCGATTCGGATTCTTGCAACAACGAGGGAGATTAGATGATCCCAAAACAAAGGAGAATTTTGAAGAAAGAGATGATCGTGAATTAGGTGTGGGCATTAGTAACCCTATTGCGTTGTCTGATGATGCAATTTCAAATAATAATCTCACAAAAGAAGAGTTGATTGAATTATCGATTAAAAAAATTGAAAACTGGCAACAATGAATATTCCTTCTCTTAAATGTAAAATTGAAATATTTTGCCCGATTAATCCATCAGAAGATCCAAACAAGGTGGAATCTGCAATTTTAAACGTATTTCCAAACTGTACAATTAAAATCGAGAAATTTTTTATCAAAAGTGAATCCAAGGATCTGCATTCATTAGAAAAAATTTATGAAACTATACATTCAATGCACTCTCAAAGGATTTATCGTCGCACCTTACAAAACAATTTAGAAAACAATTCTACATGGTTTTATCTTAACAAACAAGCTGCATTTGCAGAAAAAATAGTCATTTGTGAGAAATCAGATGAATCCCCATTAGGACCAATTAAAGTAGTTTTGACTTCTACAAATATTGAAGAAATTATTGATTGGTTTATTCTTGAATAGGAATAAAATTAGCTAACTAAATTCAATCATTATTAGATTTTTTTTAAATATTGAGCATAAAAAATAATTTTTAGTTAAACTAAACATGATACTAAAGCTTGGAATTTTAGTCGTAATTTTAGTAGTAGGTGGCATTATTTTCTCCTCCGAAATACAGACATATTTTCCAAATACAAGTTCAACAGGGATAAACTCGTTGGAAACTGATGTAAATACAATAACTACAAAATCTCTTGAATCTGCAGAGAAAAAAATAGGGTCATCAGTAGATAAAGTAGAATCCAAAATATCTGATATTGGCCATCAAACGGTTCAAACTGCGGAGAATTCAATAAATTCTTCAGTTGATCAAGTAGAGACGAAGCTGTCCGAAATTAAACAAAATTCAACGGAATATGTTGAAGAAAAAATATCTGATAAATTTTCATTTTTGAATCCAAGCGATTAATTTTATCAATTTAAATTTAATTATTTTTAATTAATTATTTTCCCTATAGAGTATTGTACGAAAACTCACAAAAAACTAAATGGCAGCTATCTACAAGACAACCCATGAGTAACCTCAAAGCCACTTCAATTGATCATGTAAATATGAAAGTCAAAAACTTGGAGAAATCAGTAGAGTTTTACAAAAATCTTTTTGGCTTTGAGATAAAACAAGAAGAAAATCCAAACAAAACAGACGTCCCCTCAAAAATCATTGGAAATGAGACAATCAAGCTCTGTCTGTATGAAGTACCAGGAATGTCACCAGAAGGTGGAATTGCTCACTTTGGATTTAATATTTCAAATTTTGATGAAATAATTTCAAAATGCAAAGAACTAGACGTCCAGATACTTTATGGGGGTGCAATTGATTGGGAAAAATCAAAATCAGTTTACATTGTAGATCCCAGTGGTTATGAATTAGAATTGGGTCAAGTTTCTGGTGGCGGGTTGTAGAAGATAATGAAAATTCTTTTTTTGCTGTTATTTCTTGTTCCATTTGTTGTTCCAGCTTTTGCTGCAAATATCGTAATAATTGAAGTAGAATCAAACCCTGAAGGAAACGATGCAGGAAAGGAGTGGGCAAGATTATTTAACTCTGGAAAAGAATCAGTAACCTTGTCTGGGTGGGGTATAAACTCAACTCATGCTGAAACAAAATCTTACAACCTGTCAGGAAATATTGGAGCATGTACGGACAAGATGATAAAATTTCCAGGTGAGTTTGTTGACAATGAAAATGAATCACTAATTCTGTATGATGACACTGGAAAAGTTGTTGATTCCACTTCCAAAATTAATGATAAAGCAAATAATAGTATCACTTGGACAACAAAGACTCCAAAATGTGAGTTTTCACTAGATAAAAGTTCAGAAGAAGACCCAGCACCAACACCAGTAGAGACAACCCCAAAACCAGTAGAGACAACCCCAAAACCAGTAAAGACAACCCCAGAAATAATTGAAGAAAGTGAAGAAAATAATTTCCTAGATTTTGGAGTTTCTATTGAGAAAGATGAAGAATTCATTGAGGATTTGGACCCTATTTTGCCCTACCTAGGCATAGTAGCAGTAGTAATTTTTGGGATAGTTATTGTTATAATTATGAGGAATAGTAGAAAAGAATACGATCCTTCTGAAGTTAAGGACAAAGAAAAAGATAAGGAATATGATATTATACCCATGTCTGAAAAATTTCAAGACATGCAAACCAATAAAAATTTGAATAAGGAAAAAATTCCAAGTCCAGAACAATTTATAGAAAATAAGATTCGGTTAATCTTAAACCTGCAAGAAAACAAAATTGGTGATTTTGATAAATTAGAAAAAATTAAAAACTCTCTAATGGCAGATCGTGCTTTTACCCTAAAGGACAACAAATACATCGAATCCCAAAATGAAGAATTTAAAAACGCAACAAAGAAAAAATCTGAAGATGATAAGTCTTGATGAGGAATTTTACCTTTGCAAAAAATGTGGTACAAAATGAAAGATAAATTATGAATAATTTTTGGAAAAATATGAAGAAAAACTATCTTAAATATTTCAGAATTCCCGAGTATTATTGATGAAAATTCTTGTTGTTTGTTTATTGGGATTATTTTTAATTTCTATGGTTTCTCCCTCTTTTTCTCATGAAAGCCCTGATCATAATTTGAGAGTAACCACTGACGATAGTAGCTATAATGTAGGTGACCTAATAGCAATTTCAGTAAATGTATCAGAATATGATGGGGGTGCTATTGCAATCCAAATTTGGAAGGATGGAGATATTATTGATGTGAATCAAGGTGAGGTAACCTTTTCCGGAGATACAGAGGTAACTTATTCTTATATTACAATTGTGGAAGGCCCATCTTGGACTCAGGGAACTTATGTTGCTAGAGCAGCACATCATGGAAGTGTTGGAGAAACAACTTTTCATGTTGTAACTTCAGAAATAGAAGAAGAGTCACCAGAACAAACAACTGGGCCCCCAAAAAAAAGAATTACAATTAAAATGGAAGATTCTATTTTTTATCTTGATTCATCAAATAAAATTATTCGTGCAACCGTAGAAATTCAAAATTATATTCCTAGTGATGGAGGATACTTCATGAAAGTAACTCATATTCCTACAGACAAAGTTCTAAAAGATTTCCGAATATTTCCAAAACCTTCTAAAGATGATTTGTGGACTGTTCCAATAGCCTATCCTATTTTAGAGTCAGATATCAAAGTTGGAAACCAGATACTATTTGGAGAGTTTGAAATACATATCAGAACAGAATTTGGTATACAAACTGCAAGTACTAATTTTTCAATTTTAGAATCTTACGATGAACCAGAGCCTCAGATTGAAACCCCCGCTTTGGAATTAGATTCTGGACCTAGTGATCAATCTTTTCAAAACATTCCCGAATGGGTAAAAACCAATGCTGGATGGTGGACAAATGATAAAATTTCCGAGCCTGAATTTCTACGATCTATTGAATATCTGATAAAAAATGACATAATGATAATTCCTATCAATGAAAATCTGTCATCCTTTACAACCACATATTCTCTTCCCTCTAAATATTCCAAAGAATTTGTGGAAATTACTGGGAGTATTTCAGAAAAACACCAAGGAGCCTTGACTTTAACAATTGTAAAGCCAGACAAGTCAGAAGATAAACTTACCACCTTTACACGAGATGGAAACTTTGTTACATCCATGGAATTAACCACCGAATCACTACCAGGAATTTATCAGGTATTTGTGGAAATTAAAGGTAACCAGACTCATGTATCTACATTTAATGTGAAGGTTGGAGATTCTGCAAAGATCCCAACATGGATTAAAAATAATGCTGATTGGTGGGCACAGGGGTTAATCACAGATGATGACTTTGTAAAAGGAATACAGTATTTGGTAGAACAAGATATTATTATAGTCTAAACTTTTTTACTTTACTAAATTGTTTAATTTTAAAATTATTTTTTTATGAGGGATAAAAAATAAAACGAATGGATACTGATCCGATTGTTTAGGGGAAAAATTGTACCAAAAAAATATGACATTCAGAATTCCTTAAATTCATTAATTATCCAATAAAAACTGGGAAACTGGGCGTGATTTGCTATTGTATGTAGTTTTGTCACGTTTTCCCAATAATATATTGAAGCTAAAATAACCTAAGAAAGAAAGTCTATCTTTTTTGGTTATCTTCTTTCAAATTTTGTAATTTAAAAGTAGAAACTAATTCTGGTAAAACAGTAGCAGAAGTTGATCTAATTGAAAAATCCATTTCTGTCGTCATGATGGTTTCATCTGGATTTATTTCTACTAGGATAGCATTATTTTGTTTAGCATAGATTGGTAAGGTATTTGCCGGAGATACCACAAGTGAAGTCCCTGCAATAATCATTACATCACAACTATTTGCATGAATTATTGCTTCTTGCCATACATCTTGAGGTAAGCCTTCACCAAACCACACCACGTCAGGTCTTAACATATTCCCACATGTGCATAAAGGAGGCAATTCTGAAAAATCAGTATAAATTTCATCTTTATAATCACAAACGGTACATTTTATTTTTACAATACTTCCATGCAATTCTAAAACTTGAGAGCTGCCTGCTTTTTGATGAAGTCCATCAATATTCTGAGTAAGAACAACTACCTTGGAAAATTTTTCCAATTCCATAATTGCTTTATGTCCAAGATTAGGTTCAGAACAAAAAATATTATGCCTTCTTTCATTATACCACTCCCAAACTAATTTAGGGTTATCATAAAATGCCTCAATTGTGGCTAATTTCATTGCATCATAATTTTTCCACAACCCGTCCTTTCCCCTAAAGGTTGGAATTCCACTTTCTTGTGAAATTCCTGCTCCTGTTACAAAAACAATTTTTTTTGCATCTCTTAGTTTTTCTGCAATTGAATTAATCATCTTATTTTATTTCAACTTCTAAAAGATCTTTTGCAGTAATTACAGAATCATGAATTTGATTTGCTTCTTCTAGATGTTGAGTTTCGTCCTTGTATCTTGCAGAAAAATGGGTAAGAATTAGATTTTTTACATTAGCATTTTTTCCTAATGTAGCTGCTTGTTTTGCAGTAGAATGATGTGTTTCTAGTGCTTTTTCCTTTAGTTCATCTAAAAAGGTAGAATCAAAAACAAGATAATCACAATTCTTAAAGAATTTTTCTAAATCTTCAGTTGGCATCGTATCTCCTGAAATTCCAATTTTTTTGCCAGGTCTTTTTTCTTCTAGCACTTGATCAGATGTAATAATTTTTCCCCCGATTTCAATTTGTTCCCCATTTTGCAATTTATTCCAAAGATGACCTTCTGGAATTCCAATTGATTTGGCTTTCTCAAGATTAAATCTTCCGGGTTTGTCTTTTTCATCAAAACGATATGAAAATGCAGAAATAGAATGACTAGCTTTGCAGGCGTGTATAGAATAAAATTTGGAATCTAAAACTTTACCTTCTTCTATTATTGAAATCATTATTGGAAATGACAATCCAAAATTTAATACCTTGATATTTGCAGCAATAAATTCATCAATTCCTTTTGGTCCATAAATTTCTAAAGATTCTGTTCTATGTTGCATATTCATTGTCTGAAGAAGTCCTAAAATCCCAACACAATGGTCACCATGAAGATGTGTTACAAAAATTTTCATTTTTTTATTCCATCCTAACCCTGATTTAGAAAATGAGATTTGAGCGGATTCTCCAGCATCAAACATTAGAATTTCTCCCTCTCTTACAAGACAAATACATGATAATCCTCTTTTTTCAGTAGGCTGAGCAGCTGATGTACCCAGAAAAACAAGTTTCATTTTATCAAAATAGTCCTTGTCAAGCTTTTATGCCTATAGATATCATAAGTTTTGGATGAATTCATGTTCAATTTTTTTTCAAATCCCTTTTTACACATTATTGCAATCTTTTTACGTCTAGGCAACATAGATACAAATTTTTTAATTAATGCTTGAGGATCTTCTGATACTTTAGACGCAATTCCATATGGAAGGTCAGTTACAATCCCATCAAATTTATCTTCCATTTTTGTAAATTCACTAAAATCTGCCTTGATTATTTTTGATTTGAATCCATTTGCTTCCAAATTTTCCTTTGAAATTTCTATCATTTTTTTATCGAAATCTAACCCAATTGCATTTATTCCCATTGATTCTGCCTCCAATAGCGTAGTACCTGTTCCACAAAAGGGATCGCATAAAGTTTCGCCTTCTTTTAGCCCAATCAAATTTATCATTACTCTAGCTAATTTCCAATCTAATTCATGTGGATGTTTTCGGACTTTTTTAGGTCTACTAGGAAATTTTTCTGGTCTGGAAAAACCAAAAAAATTCTCTTGATTTGTGAAAATCAAATAAATGATAATATCAGGATTTTGTAAATTTACTTGAGCCTGAGAAAGCTTTGAAATCATATCCCCCATCGAGCTTTCCAATTCTGGAATGTCAAAATGCTTTGAAGATAAATTTACAATTCTACACGCAAAAGTTTTGGCATTTTTTAAAACTTCAAAATTTTCTTCTCCTAAAAATAATCCTGACATTTTACGTAAAATTTGACCTGAAATTTTAACAAAAGTTGCACGCCTTGCAATTTTTTCCCAATTTGTATTTGATTGTATTATTACCAAATTTGAAAATGATTTTGATTTTGCAAATCGATCATAAGTTTTTGCAATAGCAATTATTTCATCTTTGGCAATTTCTAAATGGTCTTTGGATAATACAAAAAAATTTTCTGGCATTATTTAATTGCCTTTGCAATTGTATTTGAAATATCAACAATAGAAGTATTTCCTGGTATAGTGTTAGTACTAATTATTTTGGTAACTCCAGATTTTCTAATTTTCTTTTCGGCACCATTCATTAAAAGAGCATGTGTACAGGCAACAAACACTCGATTACATTTTTGTTTCTTAAGAAATTCTGTAGCTTTGATTATACTTCCTCCAGTACTAATCATATCATCTACCAAAATCACATCTCTATCTCTTACCCCATCAAGGCCTTCAGTTTTAATTTGGACTTTACCAGTTTTACGATTGCGTTGCTTTTTTAGAGCAGTAAACTCTGATCCAAAATTATAAGCAAATTCTTTTGCTCTTTCTTTTCCTCCCTGATCAGGAGAAACGACTATGGGATTTTTTAAATTTATTTTCTTAAAATATCGGGTTAAATCAGGAATAGCAGATATGTTTTCATATTTGATTTTAAAATGTTTTAGTCCAATTTTACTATGAATATCTACAACTATTACTTTGGAGGCACCTGCACCTTTTAACAATTTTCCAATTACCTTCATGGTTACGATTTCCCCAGGCAAAAATTCTCTATCTTGTCTGGCATAACCCAGATATGGAATTACCACTATTACCTCAGAAGAAGCGTCTTTTGCCTTAGAGATTAGTGACAATGCATGGATCAGATTGGAATCAACTGGAGGATATATTGATTGGACCACTATTGTTTTACTCTTTGAAAGCTTTCCCTTGAGGGTGATTTTGCTTTCCCCATCTGGAAAAATCTTTACTTCTGATTTTACAAGGTTTGCCTTTAGTTTTTTAGAAATTTTTTTAGCTAAATCTTTTGATGAATTACCAGCAATAAGATTAATCAACAAATGATCGTGTAGTGAAGGGATTCTTAAGTTTTAAGAAAAAGATTCTATTCATCTTCTCCTCCACGACCAATATCTCCAAGACCATATTTATCAATGACTTGATTTCTATCCTGATCCTTTTGACTAATTTCTTCATTTTCTTTCTTTTCATCACCTTGGTAAACAGTTCTAATTGGCCATGGAATTCTAATGTCATATCTTTTAAATTCTTCATACATGATCATTCTAAGATCTGTTTTTGTTTTGAATTGAGCTCCATAATCTCTAACATATACAAACATTGTAAAATCTAAAGCAGAATCATTAAATTCATTGAATCTAACAACTGGCTGAGATATATCGACGTGAAGGTCTTTATCACATCCACAACTTGGTTTATGTTTATCTAGATATGGGCATCTATTTTGTCTAACTAGATGTCGTCCTTTTCCATCAACAATTTCTTTCATTCCACGTTGTCCAATTTTAACAAGGATAGATGCAACTTGTTGAGGATTATTTAGATATGAAACTCCAACCTTTACTATAGCTGGTACCAACTTGTTTTCTTTAGTATAGTTTACAACCTGAGCATTAACTAGATGTCTTGTAGGTATTATAGCGATAGATTCATGCAATGCATCTCTGATATAGGTAACTCTAGGCGTGATTTTGTGCACGTATCCATTATATCCAGTGTCCAGTTTGATTCGGTCTCCCTCTTGGAAGATCTTATCTTTTCTAATTAGCAAATACGCAAAATAATTTTGCATTGTTTCTTGTAAGGCCAAACCTATGCCAATCGCAAATCCACCTGTTGCAGTAGCTAACACAAACAAATCTACTCCCCACCATGCAACTACCCCAAGAATAGTTGCTACAAAAATTCCAATTGGTAAAATCTGTTTTGTTGATTTTGGTAGACCTTCTCTCTGTTTTTTTGCAAAACCCGGAGGTCTTGAACTAGGAATAATTGGTTCAAAGCCATGTGTTCTCTTCTCTTCTCTCCAAACATCTATTGGAAAAATTTCATCAGGCTTTGCCCCTGGTTTTAATTTTCTTCCTGATTGGTTATTTCCAGTTATACAATTTTTATAATATTTTTGATATTTTACCCTCTCTGATTTCTTCCATTCTTCAAATGGATCTTTAACTAATTTTTCGTAACTACCTATTGGGTTACCTTTGGTAGTGCGAAATTCTTCAAGATATTGTAAACCTTCTTTGGTTTTGAGATGATTTTGGAATTCTTCTTCAGGTATTTCATCTACGGTTCCCTTAGGTGGCATCCATTTGTACAACTTGTGGAACATATCTCCACCATCATCTGAGAATCCTCTAAAATCAAACCATGCATCAAAATCTTCTTTTTCAAGAATTGATTTGTCTCGTTTAGTAAGTGCAATTGGAATTAAATGAGAAATGGTGTATCCTATTACTAAAATATTGAAGGTGTTGAGAATTTTTGCAAAAGTTGCTTCTGGAGATAATTCGCCAGAAATTTCTATTTCCTGCTCAAAAACAGCAGACGTTTGTATGTATGCATTAGTTGAGGTGATAAGGGCAATTGCAAAAAATGGTAAAACTGCTCGACGAATAAATCTGGATAAATGTGGTCTTGTATAGTAAATTTTACGAGATTTCACCAAACCAGAAAATTTGCTATATGCTATTGCTATGACAATCATGCCAACAATCATTAGGATAAAGGCAAATTGCAAGGATTCTGATGAGGCAAGCAATTGAGATACGGTCTCAAATTCGCCCACTGGAATTTGTGAAATATTCTCTTCAGCCATGATTTTCTCTCTTCTTATTCATTTTATTTTCTAGAATACAAAGGTTAACCTATTTTAACACGTCTTGTAGCAATTAAAATCAAAATTATTGTCAATTTTTATTCTTTTTCTAGCCTAAAAACTATGTAACCTTTAACAAGGGTAAATAGTAATTATATGAAATGACACATCAAGAGACAATTTGGAATGAATCTCCCTCTCTAAAGTCATACACATTAGCAAATTTTCGTGATCTTCCACAAATACAGAAATTTTCTGAACAAACACAATTTGAAATGGAAGTTGTAGGAAATGTTTTGCCGTTTAAAGCCAATAACTATGTTGTTGAACAATTAATTGATTGGAATAATATTCCAAATGACCCAATGTATGTTCTAACTTTTCCACAAAAAGGTATGCTTCAACCGGAACATTTTGAAAAAATGTCAACCACTTTAAAAAATAATTCTGATAAAAAAGAAATTGCCAATGTTGCAAATGAAATCCGTTTACAACTAAATCCACAT
Source organism: Nitrosopumilaceae archaeon (assembly GCA_035527875.1). Classification (GTDB taxonomy): domain Archaea; phylum Thermoproteota; class Nitrososphaeria; order Nitrososphaerales; family Nitrosopumilaceae; genus Nitrosomaritimum. The sequence continues at coordinate 17,688 of DATKZR010000052.1, forward strand.
CCGGCAGGACAAATGGAGCTAAATGTTCCTACACTAAAAGATGGAACAAAATTATATGGAATGCAACATAAATACAAAGAAACATGTCTATTTTTCCCAAGTCAAAGTCAAACTTGTCATGCATATTGCAGCTTTTGTTTTAGATGGCCACAATTTGTTGGAATGGATGAAATGAAATTTGCGATGAAAGAAGGAGAACAACTAGTCCAATACTTAATTGAACATCCAGAAATTTCTGATGTATTATTTACTGGTGGTGATCCAATGATTATGAAGGCCAAAATATTTTCAAAATACATTGATACTTTAATTGACGCAAAACTTCCAAACTTAAAGACAATTAGGATTGGAACTAAATCTCTTTCTTATTGGCCATACAAATTCCTAACAGATAATGATTCTGAGCAAATGTTAGATATTTTTAGAAAAGTCACCAAAAATGGTCTCCATCTTGCCTTTATGGGACATTTTAATCATTTAACTGAATTATCAACTGATTCTGTAAAAAAAGCAATTCAAGAAGTTAGAGCCACAGGAGCTCAGATTCGAACACAATCCCCACTTTTGGCTCACATTAATGATGATGCAGATATGTGGGCCAAAATGTGGAATACCCAAGTTCAATTAGGATGCATCCCTTACTACATGTTTGTTGTAAGAGATACTGGCGCTCAGCATTACTTTGGGGTACCGTTAGCAAAAGCCCAAGAAATTTTTAGAAATGCCTACAAAAAAGTTACCGGTCTTGCTAGAACTGTTAGAGGTCCTAGCATGTCAGCCACTCCTGGCAAAGTTCAGGTATTAGGTGTTGTTTCAATTAAGGGAGAAAAAGTGTTTTCTTTGCGTTTCTTACAAGGAAGGAATCCAGAATGGGTTCAAAGGCCATTTTTTGCAAAATACGATGAAAATGCCATATGGTTAGATGAGTTAAAACCTGCCTTTACAGAAAAATTCTTTTTTGAAGAGGAATTGAATAAAATTAAAAAAACAAAAACCTATGAAGACTATCCAGAATCTTAAGTTTTACCTTACTATATGGACAAAACAATCTTACTAACTAACATTAGTAATTTGGTTTTCTAAAAAAACTAGTTGAACGCAGATCAAGTACTACAAACGTTGAAGGACGACGATATTTCATTTGTAAATCTTTGGTTTGTAGATATTTTCGGTGAATTACACAGACTTGGAATGCCAAGTTATGCTATTGATAAACAAAGTTTTGAAAATGGATTAGAAAAATTAGATGCAAGCTCCATTGTTGGGTTCAAATCTGTAAATAATTCAGATATGATTCTTAAACCAGATCCAAAGTCTTTTAGAATTTTGCCTAATGATTATGATCCAGGAACTAGAAAAAATGCAATTCTGTTTTGTGATCTGTACGAAGGAAATGCAGAAAAAGAAGTAAGATACAACCGAGATTCACGAGGAATTGCTTTCAAGGCTTCTGAACAATTAAAGAATTTTGATATAACTCATACTAACTGGGGTCCAGAAATTGAATTTTTTGTTTTTGATGCAATTAACATTTATCCATCACCATATGGAGCTACCCACTCAGGCGGAGGATCAGGATATTCAATAGAATCAAAAGAATCCCCTTGGGCCAAAGGAAATGTTAGTACTGCAATTGATATCAAAGAAGGATATTACCCAGCTCAACCAAAGGATACTCTTGAAACTTTTAGAAAAGATGTTTGCGATGATCTTTACAATAATTTTGGAATAAAAATAGAAGCAGAACATCACGAAGTTGCAACGTCAGGACAATGTGAAATTAATTTGGTATATGATGAAATGGTGGCCATGGCAGATAGTGTAGTTACAGTAAAAAATGTTGTCAAAGTCAAAGCCAAGCGTAAAAATAAGGTAGCTACCTTTATGCCAAAACCAATTTTTGGGGATAATGCATCGGCTATGCATACTCATGTGAGTTTATGGAAGGATAAAGTCAATGTCATGTTTGATCCGACTGATGACGTGGCACAAATGAGTCAAATCGGTCGATATTACATTGGGGGAATTTTGAATCATGCTTCTGCACTTTGTGCAATAACAAATCCCACAACTAATTCCTATAAACGATTGGTACCTGGATTTGAAGCACCAGTCAATGTTTGTTGGGGAATGGGAAATCGTTCGGCTGCCATACGTGTTCCGATGTATTATAGAAATCAGGAAAAAAGTAAAAGAATGGAGTATCGTGTACCTGATCCTACCGCAAACATTTACCTTCTTGAAGCTGCTTTGCTATTAGCTGGATTGGACGGAATAAAAAATAAAATTGATCCTGGAGATCCCGTTGAAGAAAATGTTTACAAATTAAGTACAGAAAAGAAAAGAGAATACCATATTGGTTCCCTACCAGTTTCATTAAAGGGCGCACTTGATTCGTTGAACAGTGATCAACAATTTTTAGAAGAAGTTTTTACAAAAGACTTTCTTGAAAAGTATAAAGAGTTAAAATACAAAGAATATGTAGCATTTGCTCAAACCCCAACTGCCTGGGAAGTATCAATGTATGCTGATGCATAAAAAATTACCCGTAAAATTATTAAATTTCAAAATTCAGATCAAGAAACCTGCTATAACATTTTTAACTTGAAATTTAGTTTTTCGTTTATTGGATTTTCGACAGATAGCCCTGATATGCCTAGTAATCCCTGCATTTTTTGGTAATGCGTTTGGACATACTGTAGATTCTGTAGGTGATTTTAGATTAGAAATTGGATGGATGAATGAGCCTATAGTATCAGGTGAAACAAACGGAATTGAACTATTTGTTAGTCCTCTTGAACCTGACTTGACTTTTGAAGAACAAGAATTCAAAAATGGAGTATCTGGGCTTGAAAAATCTTTGAAAATTCAATTAATTATAAAAGAAGATAAAATTACTCTTCCATTATCAGCAGATCATAATATTCCTGGAAAATATTATGCATTTGTAAATCCAACAGTATCAGGGTTTTACCAGGCAAATATCTTAGGAAATATTGGAGACACACAAGTTAGTTTATCTATGCATCCACCTAAGGTAGAAGAAAGAAAATACATTGAATTTCCTGAATCATCTGATTTAACATTGACCCAACTAATAGATGGACATACTACTCTTGTTGGAGAAATAAACGATCTCAATGAATCAGTTTCCCAACTTGAAGAAATTAATCATCAAATGAATATTGGATACATAGGAATAGGCCTAGGAATTATAGGAATTGTTATTGCATTAATTGCTTTAAGCAAAAAAAAGAAAAATTAATGTATTCTAAGAATTTTTTCGTTTCTTATTCAAAAAATAGAATATAACACCTGCACCAATAATCCCAACTCCCACAAGTACGACTTCAATTTCAAACTGAAAGGCCATATACACTGAAATTCCTACTCCAAACAGTGGAAGAATTGGAAGTTTTCCGATATTGATGGGAACTTTAAATTTTCGTTCAATGTCAGGTTCTGTATAACGTAAAACAATAACAGCTAAATTTACCGCGGCAAAAGTAATTACAATGGCAAAGACGGCAATGTTCGCAACAATTACAATATCTCCAATAAATGTAAATGCAATCGAAGTTATCATGATTACAACGATAGCTATCCAAGGTGTTTTTGTTTTGAAATGAATTTTTTCTAGTATGGAGGGAAATACTTTTTCTTTTGCCATACCATAAAAAATTCTAGAGCCTGCAACAAGTGTAATCAAAACAGTATTGGTTATGGCAAAAAGGGCAATAGATGAAAGCAAGATATGCGCTTCTGCACCCAGTCCTTTTTCGGCCACTAAGGCCAATGGTGCAGCTGAGGTAGCAAGTTCTTCCCAATTTACGACTCGAACTACAGCCAAAGAAACTAGTATGTAAAATATACCCGATATTACAACTGAAAGGATTATTGCTCTCGGGAGCGTTTTTTTAGGTTTTTTTACTTCTTCAGCTACATTTGCCATATCTTCAAATCCAATAAATGCAAAAAATATCAATACAAATGCAATAGCTATTCCAGTGAAACCTGATGGACTTTCAGTATAATTTACAGGTTCTGGATTACTAATAGTAAAACCAATAATTATAATCAGTATTAATCCAGCGGCTTCAATTATTGTAAAAATAGTATTGGTCCAAGATGATTCTCTAATTCCAACAAAATTTACTATTGAGAGAATAACTAACAGACCAATAGCCGAAATAATTATGGGAACATCTACAAATTCAGCAAAATATCCGCCAAATCCTAAGGCTACTGTTGCCGCAGTAATTATGGATGTAATAGCTGTTAACCATCCTATTACAAAAGCAAAAAAATTATTTTTGAAGGCATTTTTAATGAAAACATATTCTGCAGCGGCCTTTGGAAATAATGATGATAATTCTGCATAACTAAATCCTGCAAACAATGCAACAATAGATCCCAAGGCAAAGGCTATCCATACAGAATCTCCAGCAAAACCAGCAGCTTCTCCAATTAGTACATAAATTCCAGCGCCAAGAATCAATCCAACTCCATACATTGTAAGTTGGAAAAGTCCCATTCGTCTTTTTAGCTCAGACATAATTATTCTCCAATGATTTGCAATATTAGGTCTCTATTTCTACTCCTTGTATTCAATTCAACAAAAACAATTTGTTGCCATCTACCTAAACATAATTTTTTTCCAATAAACGGAACGGTCAGAGAAGGGCCCACTAATGATGCCTTTACATGAGAATGACCATTACCATCATGCCACATCTGTTTATGTCCATAATCAAGATCTTTAGGGCTATTCTACTTAGCATTTCAGGAAAATCTTTGATCAATCCAGGCTCATATTCAATAGTAATTATCGACCCAGTAGAGCCTGAAACAAAAATTGTGATAATGCTTATTGAAACACCCGATCGTTTAACAAAATCTGAAGTCTCTTGGGTCAAATCAATCATGTCATCTTCGCCTTTAGAATGGATTTTAATTAATTTTGTTGAAACTGTCATTCTCTAACAAAAGCAATTCGAGGAATTTAACATACATCTAAATTATCAAAAATGGTTTATTGGGTATGGTTTTTCAGCTGGTTGTTGTTTTAGTGATTCCCATAATATTAGGGATAGTTGTTGTTCCACCGTTTGATCCCCCCGAAGAACCCCCAGAAACTATTGCTGTTCCAGATGAACTAATTTCTGATATACCAGATAGATATTTTATTTATTTTTTCCTTATGATAATATGGCTTTTTTTCTTAATTAGAATTTTACTTCAAATTAGGAAAGGCACTTTTAATATTCAAAGAAAATTTTGATTAAATTAATTTTAAACTAATAACAAATCTCTAATGAGAAGACTTTGATTTTAATTTTTAGCGTACTGTTATTGTTCCAACTCGCCAGGGATGGAAAGAACAATAGTAATTGTACACTCCGGATTCATCAAACGTATGCTCAAATGTTTCACTTGTCTTAAGAGGTGCACTGTTAAACAAACCAATTATCGACCCTTTCTCGTCTAGACTTTGTATCGTGTGAGGCACAGAATCATCATTTATCCATTCCACATTTGTACCAATAGTTATCTCAAGATTCAAGGGAATGTAAAATCCAGTTTGTGCTACATCAAAATTTCCATTTGGAATTAAAATGCTTGAAGTAAGACTTTCAGAAATAACTCCCCCTGTTTTATCCTTCTCTAGGTCGATAAGATCATTTTCTATTAGAAATTTTATAGCATTTAGAAATTCAGTTTCTGAGATTGAACCCTCTCCATACCATAGGGCTGTATTTTTAATCCACGGTGGGATACTTTCAGCAGAAGCCGTTGAGTAAAAAATCATAGAACCAAACAATAAGACACTACAAACAACAATGACACTAAATTTTTGCCTCCCTCTCAACACTAAATATTGTTTTTAATTTATTTAAAAAGGATCCATAAATTCCAATTTTGATAATTTGATTTATAAGAATTTCAATAAATTTAATATAATTTGTAAAATTTATGTTTTTTAATACATTTCTTTATACTTTAATTTTAGTTGTTCGTGAGGTATAACATCAGAAAAAGCCGTTACCACATCTGTTTTACTTACTAAACCAACTAAATTTTGATTTGAATCTAATACGGGAATTCCACTAATTTTGCGCTTTATCATTAAACTCGCTGCTTTTGCCAAGTCCTCATTCTCTTCTATAGTTACAAGATTTTCTTCAAGCAAATCATCAACAATTACTTCTTTATTTAATGGAAGTAAATAATCTCGAGAACGGGTATTGCCTTTTGTAAAATAATCACTATGGGTCAACAAGGTATTTGTTGTAATTAGCCCAACAACTACTCCATTTTCATCAGTTACTACCAATCTTGAAACTTTATTCTGATTAATTAACCTTAATGCAAATTTTAAAGAATCAGATTTTCTACATGTAACTATTTTTGAACTCATGAAATCTTTTACAAGATATTTTTCACCAAAAATATTGGCATATGATTTTACAATATCTGTTCTTGAAATTATTCCTGATAAGTCTCCATTTTTATCTACTAGGATTACTGATCCAATTTTTAAATTCTTCATTTTTGAAGAACATTGATAAAAATCATCTTCAAATCCATCGGTAATTAAAACAACATTTTTTTGCATAAGATGTTTTACAGGTATCTCATCAATTGCCCTAGCTGTTTTATCTTCTTCAAGAAATTTATTGATATCACGTTCTGTAATGATTCCCAAAGGTTTAGCACCATCTGTAATCACTAGTCGTTTTACAAATTTAGCTTGCATTTTTTCCAATGCCTCAAAAACTGATGAATCTGGATTTATGGAAAAAACAGGAGTAGAATATAGTTTTTCCATAAATTTATAGCCAATTTTTTGATTTAAAACGGATCATTGATTCTCAAATTTGGTTTCGATAAAAAGAAGAAAATAATTTTTTAGGAGATATTAGGCACGACTTCAATCTCTACATCGCTACCGTTAAACGATGTAGCAATGGCTTTTACTTTACTCTTGTAGAGAAAGTATTTTTTACCATCATCACTGATGGATCCTGAAATCCCTAAAAGTTTGTTATCATGGAGAGTCTGTAATCTTCTATATACAGTACTGATGGGAATTTTAGTCTCAGCACTTATCTCCATAGCAGATTTTGGCTTTTCCATACAAATCTCTAAAATGCCTCGACAATACTTGTCAGACATTACCTCAAGTATTGCATCTTTTCTTGAGTCATCCTCGATTTTCCTTCCTGAAATTAAGGCTTGCATGGGTAAACTATGCCATTTTTAGATTTAATAGATCAGTATACACTGCAATACACTGCACTAGAAAGGATAATCTATGTCTAGAATTTCTAGTATGAGCTTTAAATTGGACATTATTGTCATTTTCCCTAATGTTATTCAAAAATATTCTAGTACCTTTTGATCTTTCTAGTCCATCTCATCATGCCTTCAAGATAGCACTAGATATAGCACAAAAATATGACTCTAAAATTACTCTAATAACCTGTATCGAGCGAGACACTTGGCGCCATTATTTTTATGATGCCCGAGCTGATAACAAGTTGTTAAAACAGCAAAAAAAAGTCGCTGAAAAATATATGGAGAAGCTAGAAGCTGCGGCTAACAAGGTGGGAGTAAATATAAAATTACAGATTTTAAATTCCACATCTGTCGTTAAGGATATTACAACATTTGCAAAATCAAAAAAGATGGATTTAGTTGTTATAAGTTCTCATGGTAGAACAGGTTTTGACAAGTTAATGCTTGGTAGCGTTGCAAACGGTGTTGTTCAAAGAACCAGCTGTCCAGTACTTTTAATAAAATAAATGAGATGAGATTTAGCTGATCTCAATTATAGGAAGTGGTTTGGTTGGTTCCTCAATTGCATTTCTTTGTGCCTCAAATTCCTTAGATGATATTATTTTACTTAACCGTACCAAAAGTAAGGCACTAGGAGAAGCTCTAGATATTTCAAATGCAATTCCAAAAAATTCTGACATTACTATTCGTGGTACTGATGATTATTCAGAAATAAAAAATTCTAACATAGTCGTTATTACTGCAAGTATGGGAATTTATTTGAAAAATAGGAATGAATTGATTGATGCCCAAGTTAAAATGATAAAAGAAATTGGGAAAAAAATAAAGAAATATTGTCCTACCTCAATAATTTTGATAATTTCAAATCCAATTGATGTTCTGACATATTTCTTTCAAAAGGAAACTAATTTCTCTAGAACTAGTGTAATAGGGATTGCCTCCAGTTTGGACTCGAGTAGATTTAGATATTTTCTTTCAAGAGAACTTGGAGTTAAACAATCTCAAATATCTGATGCATTCGTATTGGGAGAACATGGAGATTCAATGGTCCCAATATTCTCAAAGGCCAAAATTAAAGGGCAAAATGTGCTTGAAATAATTGATTCTAAACAAAAAGAGGATATTTCAAGGAAAATTAAAGATTATTGGAAATCTCTGAGAAATTTCAAAAGCAGATCCCAATTTGGTATTGCAAAAATTACATATGATATAATTGAATCAATTATTAAAAATCAAACTATATTCATTCCTGCATCTATTTTACTTGAAGGAGAATTTGGTGAAAAAGATGTTTGTATGGGAGTTCCTATAAAAATTACATCTGAGGGAAAAATCGAAATTCAATCAATCGATTTCGATAATTCTGAACAGGAATTATTCAAAATATCGGCTCAAAAAATTCGAGATAACATAAAATCTGTCTAGAAATTACTGGACTAGGAAATTTAATCCATATCCTATCAAATATGCTACCATAGCTGCAGTTCCTCCAATAATTAGCGTATAAAGCCCAGATTTTATTTTTGATTTTTTAACAATCTTTCCTTTGATTATTCCAACTAGAAAAAATGCTGATACTACAAATATTATGGAATAAATAAAAGCATCAGAATTGGGATCAATTCCCATTGAAATGAATATCATAAATGGTAATAGCGGAATTAACCCAATCAAGTTAAATCCAACAAATGTGCTAATTGAACTATCTATAGGACGTTTGTCATCTTCTATTAATCCTAATTCTTCTTTCATCATTGTATCGACCCAAACTTTCCGTCTTGATGTAATTATTCGAACTATTTCTTCAAGTAACTCATCTTTGAATCCTTTTTTGGTATAGATTTCCCTAATCTCATCTTTTTCTTGTTCTTCTAAATTCTCAATTTCCCATTCTTCCTGTTTACGTTTCATTTCGATGTATTCATTTCTGGTCTTTGAAGCCTGATAATTTGCAGCAGCCATTGAAAAGCCGTCTGCAAACAAGTTGGCAAAACCTAGAATTAAAATTATTCCTGGAGATAAGGAAGCTCCCACCACACCTGCTACAATTGCAAAAGTTGTAACTGCCCCATCAATTGACCCATAAATAAAATCATCAAAATGCCATTTCATGATTATAAATTATAATTTTTTCTTGATAAATATATTCTCAAAAATTTTTCAATCAACAATAGCCTTTATGATGTCTGTCTTACTGATAATTCCTGCGATAGACCCATTTCCATCCAATACAACCAATCCACTGACATTATTTTCTAAAATTAACTTACACGCATCTGATATCTTTTCATTAAATTTTATTGAAACAATACCCTTCGTCATCACTTCTCTAGCTAAGGAAATATTTCCAAATCCTTCTTCGGAAAGAAACCCCTTTCTGATTTGATCTGAAATCGTAAATCCTGAGTCATCTTCCTCACTTCCCAACTCAACTGATATTCTAAATAAATCTCTAAATGAAATAATACCTATGGGTTCTTCATTTTGATTTTTTACAATTATTCTTGATACCTTATTTTCAAGCATCTTTCTTACTACTTTGAATAACGGTGCAGCAGAATGAGTATACACATAGTTAGGTGTCATATAATCAACTACTTTTTTCTCTGTGGAATTTTCTAGATAATATTTCACAAGATCCGTTTTAGTAAATATTCCCTTGATATTTTCTTTTGAGCCAATTGTAAGCGAACTTGTTCCTTTTTCAATCATGATTTTTGCCGATTCTTTTGGGGTTAATCCCTCATCCACAAATAATATTGGTTTCATTATCTTACTTATTGGAATTTCATCTAATCCTTGTTTGGAGGTCTCTGAAAAAAGGAATAATCCAACGTCTTTTTCGGTGATAATTCCCACCGGCTTTCCATTTTCTACTACAATTAACCTGCTTAGTTTAGATTCTAATAATTTTTTGATGATATCTGATATCGTTGAATTTTTTAGAATGGTAATTGGTTTGTTACTTATTTCATTAATTGACAACAACTAACCCAAATTTGGTTTCTATAAAAAGATCAGATATAATTTTCATTCTTGAATGTAAATTCAATTTTTTCCAGACTTAAAATTTCAAAGTTGGAAATCATAGTCTTTTTATATATTTGAAGAATCAGTAGTACTATTATGGCGAAATTCAACAAAATCCTTGTACCACTTGATGGTTCTAACAACTCCACTAGAGGATTAGATCGAGCTATCGAAATTGCAAGAGAAAGTAAAGCCGAAATAACTGGATTTTATGTATTTCATTTGCCACTCTTAGCAGGGATAAAGTATTCTCAAAAAATGAAAGATGAGGCTCAGAAAAAAGCCATCAAAGCCATTGGACCTGCAATGAAACGTGCTCAACAAGCAGGAGCTTCATTCAAGTACAAAACTGGAGGTGGACATACAGGCTCTGAGATTGTTAAATTTGCTCAAAAGGGAAAATATGACATGATCATTATTGGAGCAAGAGGAATGGGCGGTGCTAAAGAAGCCTTCCTTGGTAGTACCTCTAATTATGTAATGCATAAAACAAAGATTCCTGTTTTAGTGGTAAAGTAAACACTGGGATATCCCACAATTTTTCAAGAATTTTATTAGTGATTAGTATTTTAAGAATAAATCCAAAATAATAAAAAAACTGTTCATTAAATTTAGTATCCTTCATATTTTGTATATAAAAAAGATAGAAGTATAGTTATGATTAGATTAAACAAAAATCTGTGGTATACATGGTAGAAAATAACTATGACATATTAGGAATTATGGAGGGTTCTACACAAAAAGAAATCCGAAATGGATTTAGACGATTAGCTCTTCAATTTCACTCTGACAGGGGAGGAGAAAATGAACAATTTATAAAAATCAAACAAGCTTATGAAGATCTAAAAATAGGTAAAAAATATCCTGATACAGATATCGAAAAATTAAGAAAATCTAGAGTATTCTCCGGTGATTCCGAAGAGGATATTAGAAGAAAGAATAGGATTTTAGGCCTCGAATTATCAAAAGAAATGCAAACAGCTAAAGAATGGGCAGCTGCCTTGAATAGAGCCAATACCTCTGCTTCAAGATTATTCGGATCAAAAACTCTAGGAGAAATAGAACTGGAACGAAAAGCCAATGGGGCACTTTCCATTAAAGGAAATTTTATGGCAGGAGAACTATCTTATGACGGACCTATCATAATGCAAGGAAGCGTTACAAGTCCCTCATGGACAGAAGAATTTAGGAGCAAAATACACCTCACAAAGGGTGATTTCAAATTTGTTGATCCGATGGAAAACAAGTACAAAATTGAAAACGGTGCAAAAATAGTAGTAGATAATGGAAATGCGGTGGTAGGAAATATTTATGGAAGAAAATACAAATTACAAGATCCCGAAGGTCGAGTTGGAATATATCTTACTCAAGAAAATAGGACACAAATTTTAGCTCCAAAGGGAAAAATTATTGCCGAAAATGCAGTAGATACAGTCTCACTCGAAGCAGATACGATAATTGCTCTAAATCTTGAGGATGATGTCCAAATAAGTGCCAGGGAAATTTTACTATATGGCAACAAAGTAACCTATGATGTAATAATTAATTTAAAAAAAGATGGAATGATTCGATTCTTTGAGGATTTTTCTGTACAGGGAATCAGTAATGATGCAAAAATTAGATTAGAAAATGGTAAGGAAATTCGATTATTTGACATTAAAACCAAAAAGATAAGGGATTTAGCTGATGAATTCTTACCCAGCCAAAATAATTACGATAAAGATGACACGATGATAGGAAAGGGATTTACCATTACATACCAAATGCTGGAAAATCTAGGAAAAAAACCAAGCAAATCCAGATGGAGAATTGGTTTTTGATCTTTAATTTAGGAATTTTCATGCCTGTCTAACAATTTTATAATTTCATCAGGCAATTTAATCTTCTAATCAAAGAATTGATATTCATATAAAATCAAGAGAGAATCGAGTTGGCAATATCTTTTGCTTTAGATAAAAAATTAATTATTTTAGTAATGGCTGTTTCAATTACCGCTTTATCAATTACTGCATTTTTGAGTTTTAATTATGCTGAACAGATTCTAAAGGAAAGAACTGGAGAACAATTGTTTGGTGAATCGACTATACGAGGTGACACAATCAGGATTTTATTTGAATCACGCATTGAACAAAATCAAATAATAACAACAGATCCCATGATTCAAATTCTGGTTTCTGAATTAAACCAGACTACCGAAGAAGAGCTTCAAGCAGAGATTGAAGAAAAACGTCGAGTTTTCTTAGCACAAATTCAAGCGTTCCAAGCGCTTATCGGATTTTCTATTGGCTTTGAAGATGTAAAAATAATTGGAAAAAATGGAGATCTTTTCTTTTCACTGGGAAGAACCGAGAAAGATAATTTCTTAAGCGATCCTTTATTTCAAAAAGGATTACAATCCTCATTTGTAGACTTTGAACCGTTCCAAAATAATAAAAAAATGATTGTAATATCTCCAATTTTTTCAAATAATAGTAAAATCGGAGATGAGCCAATTGGAATTATAATATCTAGAATGAGAAGTGAAGCAATAGATAATATTTTACAAAATAAAAGTGGTCTTGGGGAATCAGGAGAAATCTATATCGTTAATAGCAATTTTTTGATGCTATCGGAATCTAGATTTATTGAAAATTCTATCTTCACACAAAAAGTGGACACCACTGCTGTCCAAAAGTGTTTTAATGAAGGAATGGATTATGATGGACTGTATTCAGATTATAGGGGAATTCTCACTTATGGTTCATCACATTGTGCAAGTGATTTAGGATTTGTATTGCTTGCAGAAATTGATGAAGCTGAAACAATTCAACCAATTCTAATTCTACAAGAAAGGATATTCCAAACTGGTCTTGTAATCACGACAGGGATGGGAATTATTGCATTTATTGTTTCAAGAACCCTTTCAAAGCCCTTGATTAAATTGAAAAATGCTGCAAATACAATTGCAAAGGGCAATTTTGAGGTAAGAACCAAGATTACAACAACAGATGAAATAGGTGAACTCTCACAAGCATTTGATTTAATGGCCCAAAAACTTCAAGAATCATTAATTGAAATTAAAGAAAAAGAAGAGGTTATCAAACAACAAGAAGATATTCTTTTACAGTTTTCAGATTATAGCGAAAAATATTGTGTTTGTATGATAGACATTATTAACTCCACAAAAATTACATCTCAACTATCAGATTCCCAAACAAGCGAATTCTATAGGATTTTCCTAAATTCTCTAGCAATTATTGTGCGAAATTTTGGTGGAATTGTTATAAAAAATATTGGCGATGCATTATTATTTTATTTCCCAGTTCAACAATCAGAAAAAGAATTCACAATAAAGAAATGTCTAAACTGTTGCTTGAAATTAGGAGAATCACATAAAGACATTACAACAAAATTACAAAATGAAAATCTACCTATTGTTGACTATAGGACTAGTGCTACATTTGGAATGGTAAGAATAGCCAGAACCTCAACCTCATCTGTTAATGATATTTTTGGAACTACTGTTAATCGTTGTGCCAAAATAAACAGAACTGCTCCGGCAAATGGATTGATTATAGGAGAAGATTTGTATGAAAATGCAAAAAATCTTGAGGGTTTTGAGTTTAAAAAAGTAAGAAGCGATCTAGTTTCGCCCGAGCATGGTTTTTCCGGATTCATTGTTTCTAGAAAAAAATAAAAATAAATATCCAGCCGAAATTCCATAAAATCGAATTAAAGTTAAATTAAATTGGTCGATTTTTGTTTTGTAGAAATATCATAAGATTCTTCAACATTTGTGATAAAGATTTTTCCATCTCCCTTTTCACCTGTATGGGCAGTATCCATAATAGCTGATACAATAGAATCTAGTTGTGAGTCATTTACAACGGTAATAATTATGTCAGTTGAATTAAATTCAATTTGTTTTCCACCAATTTCCGGCCTTTCACCTGCTCCCTGCCCTAAAGACTCAATTAATGTAACCCCACCTACACCTTTATTTCTAATAGCAGTTACTACGTTTCTTGAAATCTCACTTTGTACTACAACTTCAATTCGTTTCACAGAGTTTTTGAGAAAAGTTGCAATTTAAAAATATCTAAATATTTTCAAATTATCACAATTGAATATCAATAAAGGAAATCTACCTATGCTTAAATAAATTTCAGGTGACAATTATGACATCTTGAATCGATTACTAGCTATACTTTTGATCGGTATACTTCCCTTGATTTCATCGGCATTTGCTGAGGATTACATCGTAGATATTCCATATGGCGCATTTAATCCTGAATTAAACACACCTGCAGAAGTTTGGTACGATCCACCTGTTATCTCTATTATTGTAGATGATTCAATTACATGGTATAATGATGACAGGGAAGGTCATACAGTTACCAGTGGTGAGGGATCTGGAAGATTTGGTTGGATGAATGATAATTTTGGAACACCTGATGGGGGTTTTGATAGTGACCGATTCATGCCAGGAGAATCATGGTCAATGAAATTTGAAGAGTCTGGAACTTTTTCATATTTCTGTACTATTCATCCTTGGATGGAAGGTGTAGTGATTGTTGAAAAAAAAATTCCAGATTTCCCTCATGATGCAACCGGACAGAAATTAGAATTTCCTCTCTTACAATATACTCCAGATAGACAAATAGAAGTTAATCTTTCCTGGGATCCGCCTGTAATCAAAACTCATGAGAAGATTCAATTTGTTTATCAATTTTATGATCCCTCTACAAATTCTAATCTGGCTAAAATGAAATATGACTTTATAATTTTTCAAAATGGGAAAGAAATTTTTCGTGATGAGGGTTTAAATCAGATTGGTGGAGACTATCGTAATTTTGTTTTTGATAAATCTGGCTCAATAATTGTTAGAATAGAAGGAATTGAACCCTTATCTATCCTAGCTGAAGGAAGCGTTACAGTATCTGGAAAAGTTGAGAATAAAGCTCAAAGATCAGTCGATTTTACTGGTGTAGTTTATGACAATCCAGAAAAAACTACTCACGAAGCTTATCACGTACAGCCTGCACAAAGACTGGAACTTTATTATGAAATGACTATTACAATTATTTTAATACCTGCTGTAATGATGGTTGGATTGATAATTTGGATGAAGAGAAAACCAACAATTCCTGAGACTAAATCAAGTGCAGTTTGATTTTAAAAAATATAAAAAGAAATTGAAAATGATTGAATTCGACTAGTCTACTAGTTCGGTCCAACCTTTTACGAAGACTGAATCTTTGTGGAGTGGAACTGGTTGTCCAACCGTAAAGTCCATTGGTCTCATCCAAAAGATTGCTTTTGTTGGGCATACACCAATGCATGCACCATCAGTAATACATCTCTCTGGATAAAAGACAAATGCTTTACCTCTCTTCCAGCCTTCGACTGGTTTTACTCTAAGGACATCTGGACCTAATGTTGTACAGATTTCTACACATAGTGCGCATCCGATACACATTTGTTCACTGATGTCAGGAAGTATTGCTACTGGCATTACAAAATTTTTTCCTCTTTTGACCTTTATATAACTTGCCAAGAAAATTTGGATTATAACACTGTTTAAAATTTTATAACGCTGTTTGAAAATCTGATCGCTTTAGAAGAATCATTTTTTGATTTCAAATGACTTGTAATACTGTTGTTTTTTATCTATTAATTTTAGAATTAAACTTGTCTCAGACATACCAAGATAATACATGCCAGATTTTTTTGATTCCATCAAATGTCTTCCACTTGGAGAAAGAATCATTTCTCCATCATCATTTTCTATTGCCATAGCAGTGACCACAATCAGCGATTTTGAATTTCTTGCTACAGATGATAATAACATAATGGCTGCATTGATAAATCTAGCCGATTCAAACTCATCAAACATGTTGTAAATCCCATTTAAAGAATCTAAAATGACAAGAATCCTTTCTCTCGAAATTTCTTTAAGAATTTCTTTAAGATCTTTTTCCCAGTTGGCTCTACTAGACTGATAAATCTTGACATTTTCATTTTTTTTAATCATCCCAGAAATAAAAAAACCACTATACAATAAATCAAAATCTAAAAAAATTACTGGAAAAGTATTAGAATCTACTAATCTATTTAAAAATTCAGCTTTTAGAAAAGGTTTAGCACATAAAATAATATTAGGATTTTTACCTGAAAATTCATTTTTAATTTGTGTAAGGTCATTATCTAAAACCTGCTTAGGATTTTTATCCAACACCAAATTAGCAACTTACAGATATAATAATGAATTTAGACTCCAAAGATGTATCTGAGGATTTTCCAACGAACAAAATCTATCTAAATAATGCCTCTGTTTCCTTAATGCCTAAACAAAGTATTGAGGCTATGAAAGAATTTCTAATTTCCTACAATTCAATGGGGCCTGATTCTATCGATTCTGAACCATTTGTTACAGAAATATTAAGGAAAACTAGAAAAATCATAGCAAAGATAGTAAATTGTCAACCTGATGAGATAATATTAACTCAAAGTACCACCGACGGTATAAATCTCGTAGCCAATGGTCTTTCTTTTGATTCAAACTCTAATATTATTATTCGTGGAATGTCTCATGAACATCACGCAAATTTTTATCCTTGGATTCGTCTAAAAAATAAATTAGAAATTAAGAATCTCTCAATAGATGAGAATGGTCTTTTTAATATTGATGATTTAAAGAAATTACTAGATAACAATACCAAATTAGTATCACTTAGTCATGCATTGTATAATACTGGTTCAATTTTGCCGATAGAAAAAATTGGAACAATTCTTGATAATAAAACTCCCTTTTTCCTTGACAGTGCTCAAACTGTTGGTTGTATAGGCAATTTTGATGTAAAAAATCTTAAATGTAATTTTATGGCATTTAATGGATCAAAATGGCTCTGCGGACCCATGGGGACAGGATTATTTTATTGTGATCGAAAATCAAGTGAATTACTTGAACCTATTTCCATAGGAGGTGAATCTGCAATGTTATACGATGATTCAAATTTATCATTTAAAGAACTGCCTGAAAAATTTCAAACGGGATTTCGTAATTATGTTGGAATAGTTGGATTAGAATCCTCAGCAAATTATCTTTACAGGTATGGCATGGAAAATATACGTAAAAAAAATATACACCTCTCAAATATGCTCAGAGAAGAATTATCTAAAAATAATAAAATAACTTTTTACGGTCCAAAAATTGCTAAGGACCGTACCAGCATAATTTCGTTTACCATAGATGGATATGAATCGCAATTGGTCGTGGAAAAATTAGAAAAACAAGGCATAGTTTTAGCAGTTAGAGAAATCTTTGACAAAAAGATTATTCGAGCTTCGCCCCATTTTTTTAATACTGAATCTGAAATTCTTCAAGTTATAGACGCAGTAAAAAAATTATAGGTTCTCTTGTTCCTCTATAACCATCATTGTTAGGGTTGATTGTACCTTACTTATTTTCCTAATCTTATTTGTAATGATTGACCGTAAATTTTCAGCATCATCTGAAGATAATTTCAAAACTATGTCATAAACTCCGTAAACACCCTGAATCTCAAATTGAATATCTTCTTCTTGAAGAATTGGTTTTATCTCCTCAATTATGGAGCTATCTGAACCCAGATCCGAATTTAACAAGACATATGCTATAGGCATGTTGCAGATTTTCATGAACAGTATTTAACCTTTAATGAAGATAAAAGACTGATTAACTATCCTAGAGTTCCACTGATGTGAAACATTTAGATCTAACATTAACAATTTCGGAAGCAATTCCAAACTTTCCTGGTTCGCCTTCTCCTCAATTCATTCCTTGGTCTACAATAAAGGACAGTGGTTATAATCTTGAATTATTATTTTTAAGTACTCATACTGGAACACATCTGGATGCCCCATTTCATTTTGCAAAAAAAGGAGAAAAAATACATCAAATTCCTATAACCCGACTTACAGGAGAGGCATTATTAATCAAAATTAAAAAATTAAGAGATCAGGCGATCACAAAAAATGATTTACTTGAATTTGAACAAAAACACGGAGAAATCAAAACTTTTTCTTCAATTATTTTTTTCACGGATTGGCAAAAAAATTTGAATAAGAATTTTTACTTTACAAATAATCCAGGTTTATCTAAATCCGCAACTGATTACCTAATTTCAAAAAAAATTAACTTGGTTGGAATTGATTCTCCTAGCATTGATTTAGGGACAGACACAAATTTTACAGCTCACAAAATTTTGGCAAAAAATAATATCTTAATAGTTGAAAATCTTTCTAATCTAGAAAAAATACCTACTTTGAAGTTTGATTTTATTATTTTACCTCTTAAACTAAAAGATGCTACAGGGTCTCCCGTTAGAGCAATAGCTAATTATTGAACAAAATGAAATCGATTTTTTTTATAATTTTTTGATAATTTACCTACAATTGGAATTTGATTTCCACAAAATTGACACTGATTCTTTTCATTAAGATTCCATGACTCTATATCAAAACTAAATCTCTTGATAACGATATTATTGCATTCAGGACAGTATGTGTGTTCTAATGGATGACCGGGGACATTTCCAATATAGGCGTACTTTAGCCCAATCTTCTTGGCAATCTCGTGATGTTTTTCCAAGGTTTTCACTGGAGTAGAATCAAACTCCATCATTTTATAATCAGGGTGAAAACGCAAAAAGTGAATAGGCATTTCTGGTCCAAATTCATCATAAACAAATCTGCATAATTTTTCTGCATAATCTAAACTATCCCCCACTTGCGGAATAACCAAATCTGTAATCTCTACATGAATTTTTGTTTTGTCTCGAATTTCTAAAAGTGTATCGAAAACTGGTTTAGGATCTGGAACTCCAATGTATTTTCTTGTAAACTCTGGTTCAGCATTACCTTTGAAATCAACCGTAATAGAATCCAGAAATTCCCCCATCATTTTCACGGATTCTGGAGTATCATATCCATTTGAAACAAAAATGTTGTAAAGATTTTTCTGATGTGCTTCCACCCCACAATCCCTTGCAAATTCAATGAAAATGGAGGGTTCGTTATACGTATAGGCAATACCATCTGCGCCATTATCTACAGCTGTTTGTACAACTTCTTGTGGAGTCATATCAACACCTTCAATTTTTCGCCTTTGACTAATATCATAATTTTGACAATACTTGCAAAGCCAATTACATCCTGTAGTGGCAATAGAATATACTTTTGAGCCTGGATGATAATGGGTCACGGGTTTTTTTTCAATAGGATCAACATGACCCGCTATTACTTTACCATATACAAACAAGTCCAGTTTTCCATTTTGATTCCCTCTAATTCCGCAAAGACCAATTTGTCCTTCTGCCATCTCACAATATCTGGCACAAGCTGTACAACGTACCTTGTTGTTAGGTAATTTTTCATAAAGAACTGCTTCTTTTCCCATTTTAAATTATACTATATGTTTTTCAAATATAAGGTGAATGCATTTTTCGCAATGCTAAAAATATACAATATACCATCAATACACATGAGCAAACCAGGAAATGCGTGGAGAAAAGTTCACGGTAAAATTACCAAAAGACCTACTAATTTTTCTTGGCTAATTGAAGAAAAACTAGCAGGCTCTGGAATGCCTACTAGTTTTGACGAGTTAAATTGGATTCTCCAGCAGGGCGTAAAATCTATTGTGACTATGACTGAAAACTCCTTACCTGAAAGTTGGGTAAGCGAAATTCGATACTTGCACGTTCCTACACCAGATCTAACTGCTCCAGATATGGAGAAAATTGATATGGCAGTTGACTTTATTCATGAAAATATTATAGATAATCAAGCCGTGATGGTTCATTGTGCGGCCGGAATGGGGAGAGCAGGGACCATTTTAGCATGTTATCTAGTAAAGTATCAGAAATATTCATCAAAAGATGCAATAAAAAAAATACGACAAGAAAGGCCTGGATCTATTCAATCTGAAACACAAGAACTAGCAATTACTTTTTATCAAAAACATTTAGGAAATTAAACAAATTCTGAAACTAGTTTTCCATCTACAACTTTGATTTGAAGGTTGTTATTTTCTTGAAATACTAAAGTCAAGACACCATCCGAATCTTCCACCTTTACCAATTCTTGCATTTTGATTTGATCAAATTTTCCCATATTTCTCACCTATTCTGGAATCGATACAGTTTCAATCTTTCCATCAACTGCCTTTATGAATAAAAACCTGTTGTCTTTAAAGATAAATGTAATCCCTCCTTCTTTATCTGGTTCTTCAACTTCAAGAATTATTTGTCCTAAAAGACCATCATATTTTGCCATATGAAATCTTCATAAAAGTCCCTTATATCCCTAATTGAACAATGATTTTTATTAATTCCTTAGCAGAAATTAAATAATAACAAAAAATTAATTTATAGTGATTTCCATCTCTTTGGAATTATTTTTAATGTTATCTGATTCGGTATAATCATGTTTTTGCCAAGAAGCAAAAACTTCTGCTTCAATCTTATGTTTTCCAGGTCCAAGATCTGAAGCTTTGAGGATAAATTTTTCACTAAAATCAAACAATTCATGTCTTACTTCTTCTTCGGAGAGCGCAATAAATGGTTCAAAATTTTTGGCTACTTGAACCCATATTCTCCTGTCTTTGTGTGGATTTACTAATTTTGGATTTCTTGTCCAAAAAATTGCGACTTTTCTATAGGTATCTATTGTTTTACCTACCTCTTTCTTTCTAAAACCGCCAGAAGTCAACTTTACACCATACTTTAACTTGAATGAAACATCATTGTTGTTGTATGCCTTTGTCCAATTTACCTCATTGAAGGAATTTCGAATATCCCCCTCGATTGAGAATTGGACGTTAATCTCGATTGTATCACTTGGAGAATGTTGGTCTTTACTATCAACTAGTAAAATCTCTGAAATATTACTACCACTCATTGTTATCAATCATAATGATTTATATCCACAATAAGTGCGTTTTCTGAATACATGCATGCCCAAGTAGTCAGTTCTGCACCAAAAGAAATCAATCTATCTATAAAAAACACTGATGTAGGAATTTTGTATATAATCCAACACGAATTATTAAAGTCATCCAACATTGATTTTGCGGGAGTTATAGTAAAACATCCTTTAACTAATGAATGCTGGATGAAAGTCAACTCAAAAAATAAACCTACGCCAGAAATAAAAAATGCTACCCAAACGGCAATAAAAACAGCAGAAGAACTTAAAAAATTATTTAATTCCAAAATTAAGGGAAATTAAATGAAATTTTGCCCCAAGTGTGAGATCAAATTAAAAAAAGAAGATGGTGACCTCAAATGTCCAAAATGTGGTTATATAGAGGGACAAAAAGTTACAGAGACAAAAAAAAATATTGATGAAGAAGACCCAGATTTTTCACTTTTAGCTTTTGAAGGTGATGAAGGAGAAGACACAAATCCAACAATCAAATTAATTTGTGAAAAATGTGGTCATGATGAAGCAGTTTGGTGGATGTTTCAAACTAGAAGTGCAGATGAACCCACAACCAGATTTTATCGTTGTCAGAAATGTAAATACACCTGGCGTGATTACTCATAACGTTTAACTGGAACTTATAGCACCTGAAAATCAGTTTGACTTTTGGAGCAAAAACAAGCGGTTCTGATGATCTAAAAGCAATTATCTCAGCTATTTCTACATTGGTAGAAGAAGCTACATTTGTTGCAACAGCAGAGGGAATAACCTTTAGAGGAATGGATCCATCACATGTAGCTCTAATAGATATTTCATGGCCTAACTCTGCTTTTGAAAAATATGAATGTGATAGCGATATTAAATTCGGAGTTAGAATTGATGAATTTTCTAAACTTATCAAAAGAGCTGATAAAAAAGACAGTATTGAGATTAGCATTTCTGAACAAAACATGTTACTTGTTACTGTTGGAAAGAACAAAAAATACAAAATTCGTTTAATTGAAAGTTCTGCAACTGATACACCATTACCAAAAATTCCGTATAATTCTAAAATTACCTTATCTTCTTCTAAATTTGACAAAATTTTAGGTGATGTACAAGTAGTTTCTGATTATCTAACCATACACACCTCTGAGTCTAAAGCAGATTTTTCTGGTAAAGGAGATTCGGGAGAAGTTGTAATTAACCTTGAAAAAGAGCCAGATGATATTGACGAAATATCATCAACTGAAGATAGTATTGGCACCTATAGCCTAGAATATCTTAACCCTGTCGTTAAAGCCGTGGGTGCAAATGCAGGCTTAATCACATGTGAATTTTCTAGTGCAAAACCCCTAAGAATCGAATTTAAGGTTGCAAATATTGGCAGAATTCACTTCTACTTGGCTCCACGTGTAGAAAGTTAAAGCATTTAAATCTAAAATACTTCAGTTATTTTGAATTGAAACTTGTACTAAAATACGGTGGAACGTCAATTTCATCTGCAAAAGACATACAAAATGTAGCCAAACATATACAATCACTATCCAAACAGAACCAACTTGTAATTGTCTGCTCTGCAACTAGTGATACCACCGATGATCTGATCGAAATATCTCAATCAATAAAAAAGGAAAATAAGAAAAAAGCCGAGCAATTGGCAAAAAAAATTGTAAATAGACATCAACAACTTGCATTACAGACAATCAAAAAATCACATATAAGAAAAAAATTATTACAAACATTTGATGAATATTTTTCTGAGCTAATTGCTCTAATTGATGGAATGGTGTTATTAGGAGAAGTAACTCCAAGGTCCATGGATTATCTATTCTCATTTGGAGAACGGTTTTCAATAAAATTAATCTCCAATACAATTAACGATCTAGGAAAAAAATCAATATCTCTTACCGGTAAAGAAGTAGGAATTGTTACAGATTCCAATTTTGGTGAATCTAAACCTCTAATGGACACAACAAGGCTAAGAGTGTCAAAAACTTTAGAATCTTTATTTTTAAAAAAAACAATTCCTGTAATTGGAGGATTTGTGGGGGCAGATCAACATGGACATGTTACTACTTTTGGTAGAGGTGGATCAGATTATTCGGCTACAATAATTGGTTCTTGCATTAAAGCTGACGAGATTTGGTTAATGAGTGATGTTGATGGTTTAATGACAGCTGATCCCAAGATTGTAAAAAATGCCAAACTACTCAACGAAGTTTCATACATAGAAGCAATTGAAATGGCTATGTTTGGAGCAAAACAAATTCATCCACGAACCTTCGAACCATTACTGGCAAAAAAAATACCAATGAAAATAAGAAGCTCTTTTAATTTAAAAAATGAGGGTACTTTAGTTACCTCTTCACCTTCGGTAGCTACTAAGAACACAGTAAAATGTGTAAGTAATGTTTCTCACAATGGATTAATTGATATTCGTGGAGGAAGTATGGTGGGAACACCTGGAACTGCTGGCAAAATTTTTTCTACATTAGCTAATGCAAGTATTAATGTCATGATGATTTCTCAAAATCCATCCGAATCTAGTATTACCATTGTAGTAAAAAATGCAGATCTTGATAAAGCAGTAAATATCTTGGAGACAGAACTTTTGGGAAAAATAATCAAAAAACTTGAAGTAACTACTGATATGGCAATAATTGCCCTAATTGGATCTGGTATGCGTGGAACAGTTGGTGTTGCCTCAAAGGTGTTTGGATCTATGGCAAGAAATAAGGTAAATGTATCTATGATTACTCAGGGGTCCTCAGAACTTAATCTTGCATTTGTCGTAAAAAATTCTGACGCAACCACTGCAATTCAGGCATTACATGATGAATTTGAACTTTCTAAAATTAACTTAAAATAAATTAATTTAAGGGAATAAAATCAGGAAATTTCATTGAACAAGTACATTATTATTTTTATTGCAGGAATTTTTGTGACAGGTATTTTGTCTATTTCGCTTGCCTCTGATCAATTTGTTGATGCAAATTCTACAAAAAAAATTCATTTTACTCAAACAATAACTTCGTTACCGGATCCTGGTCAAGGACATGAGAGTCATCAATTTTCATTAATTTTATCTCCAAGTGAAGGAACAATTTATGACGGCTCAATGACTTTTACGGCAAGTGAACCTGTTCAGATAGTAGTCTTGCATGAGATTAATGAAAATGATGCTAAAGGGCAACCAATATGGACAATTGATGGAAGCAAAATCTATGGTTTATCATTAATTGATAGAGGAACAAAATCTGATTCCTTTGAATTTACAGGAGCTGCCTTAGCACTACACACAACTAATCCTCAAGAATTTACCGCTACAGTCAGTGTGGATGGTTGGATAAGAGGTCAACCTACAGAAATCATTATACAACAAATGGAACTTGAAAAAGAAGGATCATCCCTGGCATTATCAAAAACCAATGTTCCGGCAATAATACCGATGCATAAAGGAATCTTTAATTCAGAATCTATCTTTTTTATAATTACAGATTCTAGTGATAAGGATTTAGCAGAAGTAATAACTGAAAAACAAGAATGGAAAGTAGAACTAGCACCACCCATTGCCAATACGCCAGAAAATGCCCTTCAGAAAATTTTCGTATTTACAAATGGGATTACAGGTGATGGAATTTACGGATTTCAATCAGAAGTATTTTCAAGCACACCTGCTCAAGAACTAGAATATAGTTCACTAAGTACAATTGTAGAGGTTACATGGAAAAAAGGGCAAAATAAAATAATCTTTGAATCTGCTGAGGAAATTATAGGGGCTTTGGAAGGTGGTAGAATTGAATTCAAAGAAACTGACGTTGTAATTAACACTCCCCAGATAATCTGGCCTGAAGGTCAAATGGAAGTAAGAGATAACCAAGAAATTACTGATGATTCACTATACATCGGCGGACAAATTACTGAAATCAATGAAGAAGACATGACTGTAACTTTCATTGCACATAGGGGTTGGGGGCCTGATGGACGAACCATCTATTATATTGTAACAGACGCTACTCCTAGCGGCCCTGCAGAAATGATGGGTATTACATACTCCCCTATCTCTGCAGAATTAATCGTAAGTTCAGCTGCAGTAGACTTGTTTCAATTCAAAAACGGAATCAAAGGGTCAGGACCAATGGGCTTTCAACCTGGAATTGCTTCTGCGGCACCAGGAGATGAAACCTATAGTCCAATTTGGAGAATCTATAATGTAGAATGGAATAATCCACAAAATGCAAAAATTCTTGAGACAAGATTTGATATTGATTCCTTTAGTGAAGAAGATCTATTAACAGTAAGTATTGCTCGTCCAATGAATAGTGATCATCTAGTAAATTGTCCCTTTATAGATCCTTTCCAATAAAAATTCATTTCACTAAAGGGATAAATTACTTGATAGAAGATTTATTGTGAAATTGACCGGTAAACTCTACATTGTTGGTGTTGGACCTGGACATCATGATCATATGACATTTAGAGCCAAGGAAGCAATTGCTGATAGCAACACAATAGTCGGATATGAAACTTATGTTAATTTGGTATCAGATCTTATTGACGGAAAAGAAGTACATCGATATGCTATGACTCAAGAAGTGGAGCGTGCTCATCAATGTATTGATTTAGCAAAATCTGGGAAAGTAGTAGCGCTTGTGTCAAGTGGTGATCCAGGAATTTACGGTATGGCTGGATTAATCTATGAAACACTGGCAGAATCTGGCTGGAATCCTAAAGATGGATTGAAAGTTGAAATAGTCCCCGGAGTATCTGCATTGAACTCATGCGCATCAATTGTTGGTTCGCCTTTAATGACAGATTTTGCCGTTGTAAGCATGAGTGACTTATTGGTTCCATGGGAAATAATCCAAAAAAGAGTTGAAGCTGCAGCACAAGGTGATTTTGTAATAGTAATTTACAATCCTTCAAGTAAAAAACGAATACACCAACTACAAGATACAAGGAAAATTCTTCTCAAGTATAGAAAGGCAACCACCCCAGTAGCAATTATCAAAGGGGCATTTAGAAATTCCCAAGAAATTGTAATGACCAATTTGGAAGATTTGCCCAATTATTCTGACAAATTAGGGATGATTAGTACAGTGATTGTTGGAAATTCATCAACATACAATTACAAAGATTTAATGATAAATCCTAGAGGTTACAAATCGAAATATAATTTAGAAGGACAAACAAATCCAGATCTTAAAGTTTAGTAGCTTTTCTTTATTATTTCAAATAATTCGTTACTTAGTTTCAATTTATCGCGAATTGGTGCGACAACTTTAATCAGATAATTTCCTACAGTTTGCTTGAGATCTGTTGGATGTAACTTCTTTGCACCAAAATCTGATTCTAGTTGACTATAATCAGTATAACCTACATTTCCACCAAATTTTTCAGGTCTTTCGACTTTCATTTCATTGAATTCATGAAGAATTACATTTTTTGAAAAATCTAACAAGGGATTACTCTGAATGTTAGCCTCCTCACACCAAGTTTTTTTGATTTTGGTTCGAATTTCATCATCAGTATCATGAATAAAAATACCTGAATTGGGGTCAGATTTACTCATTTTCCCTAACAATTGAGAATCGTTTGAATTAGAGGGTTTTGAAAGACCGGGAAGTAATTTGTGATGAACAGCTACTGGGACTTTCCAATTCATTTTTGGAAAAATTTCTCTAACTAACATGTGGATTTTTCTTTGATCCATTCCAGCATGTACAATATCTAAATCAAGAGAATGAATATCAACTGCCTGCATGGGAGGATAGAGTAATTTTGCAAGATCAATTTTGGATTCATCTTCTGATCTACCCATTATCGTTAGAGTTCTCATTGTTCTTTTAAGTGACATATGTTTTGTAAATTTCATAAATTCTTTCCAATATTCTTTTCTAGAATCATATAGATCAGACCCAAGTACAATATTTGCCTCCGGACAAACTAGTTTGAATGCGTCTGCATAATATTTTGAAACCTTAGTTATTGTATCCCAATCTCCACCGAGTTTATCATTAATCATTGTATGCCAATCTGCTAGGAATACAGTACAATTTACGCCAGCTTTTACAAAATCATTAATTTTAAAACCGGTGCTGATTAAACTACCTAAATGTAAAAATCCAGAAATTTCTAAACCAATGTAATGTTTAGGAGAAGAATTTGTTTTGAATAACTCTATTAAATCCTCGTGTGTAACAACTTCTTCTGTTGGTGGTCTTTCAATTAATTCAACTTTCTCAGTAATGTCCAAACCAAAACATCTTCTAAAAGGTAAACCTATAAAGATTCTGACAATTTTTTGAATAAAGAATCCTTACGTAATTAATGACTGATTCTTTCAAAACTAAAAAATAAATATTATTTGCAATTTTTCTTATGTTTTCTTAAGTCTTCAGAGTAATCGAATTCTTCTCCACACGCTCGACATTTTTCTTTTTTCTTGTTATGTGCCTTTTCCTGATGTTTTTTTAGTCTCTCAGGATCAGATAGCACGGTTCCACATTTCTTACATTTTATTTCATTTTTACTTGATCCAAATAATCCCATTTTAACTATAATTAGATATCATAAAAAGTAGTTTAACCTTTTGAATTGTAGGTTAATAAATTTAAGATTCTAAATCCAAATTTTTTCTTGGTTTTGTACTAAGATAAAATGCATGAGTACTAATGATAAATGCAGCCAGAAAGACTTTTGTTGCAAAAACTAGATTCCATGGTCTTTCTGGGTCGGGATATGCAACGGAAAGGCTATCAATATCTGGAACCATCCCCTCAATTATTCCCGCGGTAATCTTTGCATTTAGGACTGTAAAATTATACAAAACCTCGTACAAAGTAATAATGGCAAATCCTAACAACATTAGTTGAAGTAATGCCATTTGCCAACCGATAATTTTATTCCCAGCGGTTCTTTTCCAACCAATTCTTGTAACACAATACCAACCAATAATCGTAGAAAAAAATATCCATGTTGAACCTCTTGCAAAATTTTCAAAAGGAATTACTGTATTGTGTATCGCTTCACCCATAACATATTTTCCATTTTCTATCCATTCGACCATAGTAACATACACACCAAAAACAAGTGAAGCTACCATAATGAAACCGCAAACGTAAAAGACGTACAAAAAAACTTTGTATGCTACATCTGATTCTTCAAGATGATTTGGTTTCATTACGTCGTTTGCCAATTTTAGAAATATAAAAATTCATAGCTAACAGGGGAGATTTATAGACTAGATAGGCATTGCACTATTATTGAAAATCCCAATTAATGTTCCCTTTGTAGGCGCTGAAGAAATTTCTGCAGTAATTTCAATCCTAAAGGATGGAACATTAACATCTGCTGCATATGAGGGGGGAAAAAATGTTAGGGAATTTGAAAAATTAGCTTCATCATTTGTAAAATCAAAATATGCTGTTGCAGTCAACTCTGGTACTGCGGCCTTACAAGCGGCTCTTTACGCTTTAGATATAAAAAAAGGAGATGAGGTTCTCATACCATCTTTTACATTTGTTGCAACAGCCAACGCTGTAGTGTCTACAGGGGCTAAACCTGTTTTCGTGGATATCCTTGATGATAATTATACTATGGATCCTAAAGACCTGGAAAATAAAATCTCTAAAAGAACAAAGGCGATAATACCAGTTCATCTATATGGAAATGTTGCATTTCTTGAAAGAATTTTGGAAATATCAAAAAAAAATAACCTAAGAGTTATTGAAGATTCTGCTCAATCATTAGGTTCTACTTTAAATGGAAAACAGACAGGAACATTCTCTGATTTAGGATGTTATAGTATGTATCCAGCCAAAGTAATGACCGCAGGAGAAGGTGGTTTTGTTGTAACAAAGAACAAAAAATTACATGAAAAATTGCTGATGATAAGAAATCATGGAATGCTTCGAGGATATGATACACAAAGATTTGGATTAAACCTAAGGTTACCTGAAATTAGTGCCGCAATAGCTAAAATACAGATAAAAAAACTTCCCAAATTTTTAAAAATTAGGAAAAAAAATGCCAATTTATTATCACAATTGATTGCTGATTTGAAAATTAAAATTCCAAAAGAAAGAACCAATGAATCTGTAAATTGGTATCTTTACACAATATCAACCGCTAAAAGGAATAAAATTTTAAACAAACTAAACTCTAAAGGAATTGGAGCAGCATCGTACTACACCACTCCAGTTCATAAAACACCATTTTACAAACAAAGAATTGAACTTCCAGTTACTGATTGGGCATCTTCACATGTTTTATCCCTACCAATTCATCCAAAGGTCACCTCAAAGAATATAGAATTTATTGCAAAAACCTTGCGTGAGATTCTTAATGAATAGTTTAGGAAATATGATTGGGGAATTGTGTAAGATAGTATTACCAATTCATGAAGAAACTTATCCAGGCAATGCTAATTCGAACATTGCAATATGTACACTTTCAAGTCTAAACCTTCTTAGAAAAGTGACTAATTCTGACATTTTCCAACATGTTTCAATTGTTGGGAGATTGCTTTCAGAAAATAAAGGAATTGATATGATAATTCGATATGTAAATCAGAATAAAAAAATTAAAACAATAATTGTATGTGGTAAAGAAGTTTCAGGACACAAAGCAGGGCATTCTTTGTTTAAATTATACAAAAATGGGATCGATGAAAATGGCAGAATAATTGGTTCTAACAGTCCCGATCCTTTTCTTACCGTTAATCAATCACAGATTAATTACTTTCAAAATAAAATTAATCTAGTGTATATGATTAACGAAACAAATTTTAATAAAATTAAACAAAAAATTATCTAATAACCATTTTTTTGCCTTTCTCGATTAATTTCATTTTTTCTTTTATATTCCTTGACGATATCATTTGGAGTTAAATTAAGTTCAAGGGATGCTTGAACAACAAAATGCCAAATATCAATTAATTCTTCTCTTGCGTCGGCTTTATTGAATGGAGTTGGAGTTTTCCACCATTTCCAATTGGTAGTCCTTTGTAATTCTACAGCTTCGTGCATGATAGCAGTGCATAAGGCTGAAACTCTTTCTTCAGAATCTTTTGGATATCTATCTAAATCCATCATTTCAGACAACCCCTTTTGTAATTTGAATATGGTTTCTAGTCGATCGTCTATTTTTTCAGAAGTTTCTTGAGACAATGAATATTTTAAAACAAATGATTTAACTTAAATCTTTTTAGAAACGAATCATTTTTTCATATAATTTAACTCGTTTTGTAATATCTGATTTTTTTAATTGAAGTAAACCTTCCAATCCAAATTTTTCCACGGCAAATGATCCTAAAACATTTCCATATACTACCCCTTTTTTAATTTCTGAAAGACTTATGGATCTTTTGCTAGCTAGGTATCCAATCATGGCCCCAGCAAAAGAATCTCCTGCACCAGTAGGATCAACAACATCTTCTAATGAAAATCCTGGCGAAGGAAAAATTACATCATCAAAAAACATCAAAGATCCATGCTCTCCTTTTTTAATAATTACATATTTTGCACCCCATTCCATCATTTTTTTTGCACATTTTATCAAATTGAATTCTTTGGTTAGAAGTTTTGCCTCTTCGTCATTTATTACCACAGCATCTACTGCTTTTATCATCTTAATCACTGATTCTCGTTTTGTGGAAATCCAGAAATCAATCGTATCACACATTGAAAATTTAACTTTGTCAAATTCTTTTATGAGATTAGTATTTTGATCAGGATCATTATTTGCTAGATATACAAATTGAGATTTTCTGTACTCCTCAGGTACGGTTGGTTTAAAATCCTCAAGCACATTAAGTTCTGTTTTTAAAGTTTCTCTGGTACTTAGAGTATCATCAAACTTTCCATCATAACGAAATGTTTTACCCTCCTTTATAGTAAATCCGGCAAGATCTAGATGTTGCGATAAAATTTTCTGATACTTTTTTGGAAAATCTTTTCCCACAACTGCAATTAAACCAGTATTAACAAAATTACTTGCAGATATTGCAGCAAATGTTGCTGCTCCTCCTAACACATTTTTTAAAATTTTGTTAGGGGTTCTTATGGTGTCTAGAGCGGTAGATCCAAAAACAGTAAGCATTTTATAAAAAGTTAATCTTGATGTATAAATTCTCTTGCCTGATCTTCTGTAGGATAGAACACAAAAGGTACCTCTATCGTGGAAAATAAAACATCATACTTGGTTATTCCACTAATCATTACTATAGGAACTTCTTGTGATTTGGTATTAGATTTTGTTTGGAATGTTCCACTAGCCGAACTACTACCTAATGCGGGCAAGGTGAATGGTTCCAATTTTCCCTCTCCAATTTTTTTACCATCTGCTATTACCAAAAAATCAGTGTCTCCGGCTGTCAATGTCAATAAGGAAGGATTTTCAAACTCTAATACAACATCGTATACTGAACCATGATCAGTTTTTTCTATAAGATCGCTTTCAGTGATTATCACACCAATTTGTGAGGCTGAAGCGTATTGCGAATATCCAAAAATACTCATGCCTATAACAAAGGTAATGATTAGAGCCTTTCGCGAATTATTCATGCGTAATGCTCAAAAAATTCCTTTTTAATCCAACAGGGAAAAAATCCCAATAACATGTGTAAAAATTTTGATCTAGTCTTAAAGCTCATTAGAGCTAACAGGATAAATTAAAACTCCTTGATTCAGAAATAGATGGCAAAAATAAAATTGAAATTTGGAGAAAATGAAATTGAGGTTGATTCTAGAGATTTCTATTTTGATAATCAAACTATAGGAGAAGTTATTGGAAATTTGGCAAAACTAATAGAAGAAAATCAAACTAAACCAATATTTGATGCCCCAACAAGTCATCCTATTTCAAACCAACCAAATTATGATAGTTTGAATTCCTTAGAAGACGTTGAAATTTTTGAACCAGAGTTCAATGAACCCAAACCCATTTCATCGCAAGAAATTAAAGATAAATTACAAATTTTAGAAAAAAACACCTTCTTTAACGTTCCAAGAACTGTTACTGATACAGTGCAGCAGTTACGTGAATATGGTTGGGTTGCAAGTCCCTTAGATGTTTCAAAAGCATTAGTTAACATGGCTTCAAATAGAGAAATTTACCGGAACTCTACGGAGAATAGGACCCATTACTTTGTCCAAGAAGCAATTTTAACTAATTAGTCTTAAATTCACATTTATTACAAGAATTAAAAATTTCTCCTTCTAGATGGTCAAAGTGGGTATTACAATTTTTGCAAGTGTGATGCATATCAAAATATCCATCCTCTTCAATATCCCCTACTTTATTTGATTCAAGGTCTTTACTTCCACATTTAATACAGTGACATCCACATTCAATTTTCATAATCAATCATGCCCAATAATCTATGTATAGTTCTTGTACATATAGAAACTATTGGAAAAAAAAAACGAGAAATCCCACTTGAAATTGATGATCATTTTAAACTCTTTGGAAAAGAACCTTGGGAAGTTGAATATGGAGAAAAATGTGCGGTGTGTAACGTTAGGATAGATGAATATGGTTTTTGTTCTTGTGGATCCGGTGGAGATTAAATCATTTTTTTCGTTTAAAGAAAACTATTCCGATAATTACTAGTCCACTAATTATTAATCCAATTACAACATATTGAAATGAAAAATCATCTTCTTGGGGAATCAAATTTTCGATAATTTCAGGAGATGTTGTACCTGTAATTGAAACCTCTCCTGAATTTTGAGGTATCATATTTAGCCATACGTGTGTCCCATTGCTAAAGTATTCATGAAAAAATATCTTTTCTCCATCTAAAAATACTTGGTATGGCTCAGACAAAAGAGCTACAGGAATTGTCATTGTAATAGATTTATTTTTCTCCAATACTTCAAAATTTATTCCATTTGTTAAAGGATCAAAACCAATTTTATTAATTTTAGCCCAGGTTCTAGTTTCGATCAAAAACTCCAAATCTTGTATTTTTACATCCTCAAATGATATCGGTTCATCCAAAGAGTACTCCAAAATCATTTGACAACCGTGACATGTAATTCCCTTTGCATCACCAAGGTAGGCTGGTCTTTCATTCACAAAAATTAGGTCAACTTGTTCAGGGAAAATAAAAATTGTACTTTCCAGATAAAGAAAATCCCACGTCCATACATTATCTTTTAGAAGTAATTGATCCGATAGATCATATTCAATAATTACCAATTCATCTGAGGGTGATACCATTAAAGAGGAATATTCACCAATTAACTCATATTGCATATCATTTCCTGCTTGGTCTTTAACTGTAAGATTTGATATGTTACCATCAATCAAATCTATTTGAGTAGGCGAATCTTGTGGGTAAATTAGGTGTGTTACCTGAACATCTCCTTTCGAATTGATTGTTACCTCGATTGATTTTTGTTTTGATTCTTCGTTAGAGATCTGACCGTTTGCTGTTGGGAGAATGATAAGCACTGAAAAAAATATTAAAAAAACAATTAAGCGAGAATCCATCTATTCCACAGTAACATGAATCATTTTAGCCTCTTCTAAAGGACAATCATTACTATCTTTTTGTAAATTAACAATTTTATCAGCGACATCTATTCCCTCAATTACTTCACCAAAGACGGTATACTGTCTATCCAAAAAAGTACTATCTGCTGTTACAATAAAAAATTGTGAACCAGCACTATCTGGATCTGGCGATCTTGCCATTGAAACGATTCCACGCAAGTGTGATCTTGAATTAAATTCAGCCTTTAAAGAATAACCAGGACCGCCAGTCCCCCAAGAACCTTTATCTCCACCTTTGGTGTTTGGATCTCCTCCTTGAATCATAAATCCAGGAATAACCCTGTGAAAAAGAGTACCGTCGTAGAATCCATCCTTGGCTAATTTTTCAAAATTCCTAACTGTCTCAGGAGCAAGTTCCGAAAACAATTTAAGGGAAATTTTTCCAAAATTTGTATCAATAGAAACGTTACTCAATAAGGAGCTTTTACTATATCACCTTAAGAGTCTTTTTGTAAAGAAATTTTTGAAAATTATTAAAAATGGTTATTTTAAAATAAAATTTTTCAAAAGTTAATACGTAATTCGTTAAAAAAATTATAATTTTGATTTTTGGACAGAACTTGCATATTAAATTTTAAAAATAATAAATAGTTAAAACTAGATTAAAAACAAAATAAACCAATTTCTAAAAGTTATAGTGTTATATAGAACGAGTAGAAATAGACTTCGTTGAATCGTACAAACCAGAGCACGATAATTAAAGAAGCAATTAATTCTTATCTAGACAAAGGGGTAACTGACAAACAAGATATCTATTCCAAAGTGGTAGATGAACTTGGGGTGCCACGACCAACTGTTAGAAGAGTAGCAAGAGATCTCCGTACGGAATTATTACAAAAAATCCAGATCTTGCAATCTGATATGCCTAAAACTACCCCTGAAGAAGACGAATAAATTCGGCTCCTTTTTCTTTTTAATTAATACCATCGACTGAATTCTAGCATTACTATTATAAGCAATGAAATTTTTTAGATTAAATAATGGGCTATTTAGGTAACCATTTAGCTACTGTTGTGACAGGCGTATTCGCAGCAGTGCTTACGGGGTTGTGGCCTATTTTTGTGGACTTTGCACCAATTCTCCAATTTGTGTTTATTATGGCCGTCCCAATAACTTGGTTCCTAACTCTTATGTGCTGGATGTCTCAAAAAAGTACTGACTATGCACATAAACATACATCTCATACCATT
This sequence comes from Nitrosopumilaceae archaeon, assembly GCA_035527875.1. Classification (GTDB taxonomy): domain Archaea; phylum Thermoproteota; class Nitrososphaeria; order Nitrososphaerales; family Nitrosopumilaceae; genus Nitrosomaritimum. The sequence goes on from DATKZR010000052.1 coordinate 52,694, forward strand.
AATGAAAAAAAAAGCTTGAATAAACCTCAACAACATGCTCAAATTTACACGGCAGATGGAAAACAAGCAAGTCAAAGTGAAATTAAAGAAGCCAAAACAGAATTAACTGAAGTTCTAAATTCTCTAAAAGAAACTGTAAAAATTAAAGATGATGAAATCGAGAGATTGAACCAAGAGATTTCTAATCTACAAACTTTGGTTCAAATTGAATCCTTAAAAACTGAACTTGCAAATCTTAAGATGTTAGCATCTAAATAAAAACTAATTTTAATCTTTACAATGGCAACAAGATATTCCATGATTTTCTTTACATCCAGGACAACTAACAGCGCCACCAAAATGACATTTACATGAACATAATTCAGTAAGATCTTTTTCCATTTCTATGACATAATTTCTACATCCTGTTAATATTTTACTCTTCCACCTTTTATGACTTAAATTGGAAAATATTTTTTATTAAAATAAAAAGTTTACAAATAATATCAAAAAATATTATTTTTTAATATTTAATTTATTCTGTTTTTTAATTCTCTCTTATTTAGGAACATTAATTATTCATATTTATAATAATTATGAGAATATTCAAGTAAACAATATTGTTGGTATACCCATTACCAAATCATAGTTATGAATAAAGAAAACAAATACAAACCCTGTATCTTTTATTCAAGCAAATTTGAATTTTTTTAAATTATAATAAATCTTGATTTTACGCTTGTAATTTAGATGCCATTTTTAGGGTTCCATCTACCATCTCTCTTAGTCTCTCTTTTGCAGAATCATCCGATAAGATATTATCCGAGATTGAATCGACAGTCAAAAATACTGCTTTAGGATTAGCAATTACTCGAAAATATGATAATAATTGAGTTATCAAAGTCTGAACGTCAACAAACCCAATATTACCTGCGGCCATTATAACCATCCCTGCAACCTTCCCTTCTGTTTTTTTATAATTAACATATTCAAACAAATTTTTTAAGGCTGAACTAAAAAAGGAATTGTAAATAGGTGATCCGATTAGCCATACATCTGCATCCATAATGTCTTTGGTTGCATTTTTTGTAGCTTCATTATACTCTTCATCCGGACCTCGGTAACATTCAACTTGACCCTCTGAAAGATTAAGGAATTTAACATCTACATCTTTAGATTTAGTATGTTCAAAAACATATTTCATAGCTAGTTGAGTATTTGCTTTTTTTCTAGGACTAGCTGAAATTACTACAACTTTCATAACTTTTCAAACTTATCTTTCTATTTAAATCGCAATGACTTTTTTTTAAATTTAAAAACGGGCTTGGAGGGCTTCGATCCCTCGACCTGTAACTTAGGAGGCTACCACGCTATCCATGTTTCGCGTCTAATTGACTCTGCGCCACAAGCCCAGCAAAAAAACCACTTGTAAATATTTAAGCGTAATCGAGATTAGTTTTAATAATTTCTTGAATATTTTTCCAACTTATATTATCTTTATCATCCCATTTTTCAAAATAAATTACATCCTTTAATCCAAGTCTTGGAAGCCAACCTGCAGTTTCAAGATCCGGTTTTGAAGCAAATTCTTCAACATATCCCAAACACAAGTATCCTACTGGAACAATGTGACTTGGTAAATTTAACACTTCTTTTAGAACATCATTTGATAGAATGCTCACCCAACCGACTCCAACACCTTCAGTTCTTGCTGCAAGCCAAAGATTTTGAATAGCACAACAAACACTGTACAATCCAGCCTCAGGAATACTTGATCTTCCAATTACAAAAGGACCAAATTTTGATGGATCATAAGTTATACAAAGATTTACAGGAGATTCCAAAATCCCTTCCAGTTTAAAGGAAAGATACTTTGATTTTTTAGGTTCTTCAATTAATTGTGAAGACTGTTCTTTTTCTTCTTGGAAGGATTGTTTGATTTTCGCTTTTGTTTTCGGATCTTTAATCAAGATAAAATTCCATGGCTGTGAGAAACCAACAGAAGGTGCATGGTGTGCGGCATTTAGGATTCTAGATAAAATTTCTTCTTTGATTAATCTAGATGAAAAATGCGATCTAACATCCCTTCTAGAATGGATTGCCTTGTATAGGCCATTTTTCTCCTCATCAGTGAATTCTTCTGTCATCTTTCCTATTTTCTCCATTCATTTGTTAAACGTTAATAATGTCTGCAACCAGTCTTGTTTTTCAATGGGCCGGTAGTCTAGTCGGTTAGGATACCGCCTCGACACGGCGGTGATCGTGAGTTCGAATCTCACTCGGCCCACTTTTTTTATGTAGAACTATTAAACTCCTTTTCAATTGTACTCCAAGCACTTTCTGTGACAATTACTCCTTCAGCTCTGAAACTATCTATACTGTCATCTAAAACCGCCTGGTAGATTTTGTTATTTACATCTGACATGTCTAACTCGAATGTATTTTTTAAAGGAATTTCTGCTCCGGAGCTAAATATTGCTCTCCCTGGCATTGCAATATCTACTGTTGAATATTGTCCAGAACCCAACAAATCTTCTTCTGCGTATAATTTGTAACTAATCAATGGAACTGTAAAAGTTTTCTCACTTGGATTTTTTATCAGAAATGTCACACTCAATTTTGCGGTTTTTCCAATTTCATTTACACTGATAACTTCAACATTTGTTAACTCAATTTCAACTTGCTCTAATTCGGGATTATCAAGACTACCAAACCAAAAAATAGCTCCAAGTAAACCAAGCAGCGCTACAATTGCCGCATAAAGTAAAAATTTACTTTGAAGTGCCAAATCAACGATTGCACATCCAAATCAACTAAAAAAGGTTGTCAAGATCCAAATACATAATATTTGATTTAACTTACCAAAATTTGTGGCCATAGAACAAGTGATTCTTACATGGATTCATCTTATTGCTGCCACAATTTGGGTTGGAGGTTCTATTTTCATTGGAATTGTATTTTCACCTCTACTTAAAACAATTACCACTTCAATGGAAGAAAGAATTCAAATAATGATTAAGGTTGGTAGAAGATTCAACAAAATTGCAGTTCCATCATTAATCATTCTAATGATTACAGGACTGTATAATTCTCATTTGCTATTAAGCAAACCAGACTTGTTAATGGCAACAAGTTATGGCGTCTTTCTTACTGTTAAGGTTATTTTAGTAATTGCATTAGTTATAACATATGCAGTACATGTTAGAATAATTCGAAAAGAAGTGGAAAATAAAATCATGTCCAAACAAATGCCAATTAAGCAAATTCAAAAATTAAGAAAAAAAATTATCATTTTAGGAGAGATTACAGTTGTATTATCCGTTACAATTCTTTTCTTTGCAGCGTTACTCGATGTTGGAGTATGAAATCCCCTCAATTCTTACTTCAAAACCATCTTGTAATTTTCCTATTCCATATTTACAACCTGTGATTTTAGAGGCAACAAACAGGTTTGTCTCTAAATGTTTGGAAATATTATTGATTTGAAATGTTGTTATTCCCGTTGCAAGACTTGCTGGTAAAACAAGCATATCTGCAAGGTGTTCATCAACACTATACTTGTTATGAATAAATTTGTCCAAATCTAAATCAAATTCTTCTGTTTTTTTATTAAATAGAGAATCAATACCAATAATCGAATCATTATCAATACTACTAATCAATAGGGAAGATCCTGAATCAAGTGCGGTTTCTTCTTTTACTTTAATTTCGACAGTAAAATCATTTTCAATTAATTTTTTTTTAATATAGTCAATTTGATTATTTATTAATTCAGCAGATAATTTGGAAAAGGTGCAGGTTAATTTTACATTTTTTATTTTCCGTGAATTTAGAACTATTGAATTAATTTTCTTAGAGGGTAAAACTTCTAATTCAATTATTCCTCCACCTTTGGGATAATAACCTCTTTTGATTATATTGATTGAACACTTTATTCCCATTCGTGAATATGCTTCTCTTAAAACAATTTGAGTATAGTCTATTGTTGGACTCCAAAGTACACTTGTTCCACCTACAATGGTGAGTTTTATTTTTTTTTTACAAATTGCAATTACTGGAATTAAAACTTGGAAAATTAACGAAATACTTCCCGCAGTTCCAACATTTTCTTTAAGATTAAAACTTTGCACATCACCTGGAATAAATTTCAAGCTTGTATCTCCAATTTTTATTTGATCTAGATCTTCATTACAAATTCTTTTTAGAATTTTTAGGGCTGTAAGATGTTGAGGTTGCAATCCAGGATTTTTTCTATTTTTTCTAATATTTTCTATTATTATAGGCTGTTTCATTATACATGATAATGTAATTGCAGTACGAAGAATTTGTCCTCCTCCTTCTCCAAATGATCCATCAATTTCAAGAAATTTCATTTTTTAGGGCTTACTTGCTTTATGATAGTTTTTTAAAAAGAATTTTCTAACCCTTGTGTATGAATGGCCTTTTAATTGGGAGATTTCAACCCTTTCATCTAGGTCATCTGGATGCTTTACGTTTCGCTTTATCAAAGGTGGACATATTATGCGTCGGTTTAGGAAGCTCAAACAAACCTCTACTAAGAAATAATCCATTTTCTGCAGAAGAAAGAAAGAAAATGATCCTATCTTCTGTTGATGATTCCATTAGAAATCAAATTGAAATTTTCTTTATTCCCGATTTTGAAGATCACCAGAAATGGGTAGAACACATTGATACAATAGTTCCAAAATTTGATATCGTTTTTACTAACGATGAAATGACAAAATATCTTTATTCCAAACGAGGGACTAAGGTTTTAACCATCCCCTTCACCAGAAGGGATGTTTTATCAGGAACAAATATCCGAGATCTAATATTTAGCGATCAATCATGGGAAGAATATGTTCCAAATGGCACAAAAAAAATTTTGAATGAAATTAATGCTAAACAGCGACTAAAAAATCTCTAATTATAAATAAAGCCCATATGGTGTTTCTTTTGAGATAAGATTTGGAATATTTATCAATGCTTCCTGGTCCAACAAATGTACCAAATAGAGTTATGCGGGCAATGCTAGCTCCAATTATCAATCATAGAAGTGATGACTTTGTAGAATTATACAGCGACGTGGTTGATAAAACACAACAAGTTTTTCAAACTCAAAACGACATTGTAGCTCTTTCTGCATCCGGAACTGGTGCAGTTGAAGCTAGTGTAATCAATTTAATTAAAAAAGACGATAAAGTAATAATTCCTGTAAATGGAGAATTCAGTAACCGACTTTCAGAATTAATCACCGGACAAGGAGCAAATGTAATAAAACTTGAAACTCCACCAGGACAAAATGCTACCTTTGACCAAGTAAAAGAAGCATTTGATAATAATAGTAACGTTAAGGCATTTTACGTTGTTCACAATGAGACTTCTACCGGTACAATGGTAAATTATCTGGACAAAGTATCAGATTTAACTTCAAGGAATGATGCATTTTATGTTGTAGATTCAGTTTCCTTATTGGGAGGCGTGTCCCTTCCGGTTGACAAATGGAACATTGATGTTTGTATGACCGGAGCACAAAAAGCACTTGCTGCTCCACCTGGAATTTCTCCCATATCGGTTAGTCCTAAAGCTAAAAAATACATGGTTGAAAATCCACCATCTACAATGTACTTTAACTTAGCAAGATATTTCAAATATTATGAAGAGTCAAAACATACTCCTTTTACTCCAGCCTTACCTTTGCTTTATGCATATAGAGAGGCATTGACCATAATGTTGGAAGAAGGATTAGAATCTGTCTATAAGCGTCACAAAGTTTGTTCTGATGCTCTTTATTCTGGATTAAGTGCAATAGGACTTACGCCATTTGCAAAAGAAGAAGATCGTTCCATTTCAATTGTTGCCCTAAACTACTTGGAGGGTTTGCAAGACAAAACATTTAGAGATACACTAGCTCAAAAATTCAAAGTATTAGTTGCTGGAGGATTTGGAGATCTAAAAGGTAAAGTATTCAGAGTTGGGTGTATGGGTGAAGTAAGTCCTTATCATGTAATGAGAACAATTTCTGCTATTTCATCAACGCTAGCTATGATGGGATATGAAACTGATGCTCAAGCAGGTCTCAAAACTGCAGAAGAGAAACTGAAAGATCTTTAATTCATGTTAACTTAATATTAGGAATTTCAAGATCGATGACATTGACTTTTGATAAAGGTTCATTGATACTCATTGATTACGTTGCAAAAGTTAAAGACACCAAAGAAGTTTTTGACACAACCTTAGAAGAAGAGGCAAAAAAATACTCTATTCATGAAACCGATGTAAAATACCAACCAAAATTAGTTTCTATTGGAGAGGTCTCTTATCCAGTCCTAAAAGGATTAGATGAAGCCCTAACCAAAACCGCAGTAGGAGAAAAACTTACTGTTGAGGTAACACCAGACAAAGGATTCGGAGAACGAGATTCAACAAAGGTTAGAATGATTTCAATTAGAAAACTGGGAGAAGATGCAGAAAAAGTTTCTGTAGGAGATACAATTGAAATTGATAACAAAAGAGGAATAATACGATTTATCGGTTCAGGAAGAGTTCAAATGGATTATAATCATAGATATGCAGGTAAAACTATTCTCTATGATGTAACGGTCATTCAATCACTTGATTCAGAACATGACAAAATTGAAGGAATTCTAAAAAACCGTTTACCTGTGGAAAACTCAAAAATTGAATTCACCATTAAAGAAAAAGAAGTAAACATTACCATTCCAGAAGAAATAGTTAGAGCAGAAGGCATTCAAATAATGAAGCATTTCATTCAGCTAGACATTTTCAAATTTGTACCCTCTTTAGAAAAAACTAACTTTATTGAAACTTATCAAAATAAACAAGCCCAAACAAAGAAACCTGAAACCAAAGAAGAAAAAACTCCTGAACCAAAAGTAGCTTAAATTAAATTACTTTAGTGCTCTTTGCTAAATTCATCGCTTTTCGTTCCGTCATTTCTACTTCCTTTAGAATTGTGTACCTTTCAGGTCTCAATTCTTGTGCAATCATTAACGCATCTACAACTTCATTTTCTTTCACACCAATCTGTTTTGCAGTGGTGGGAGCTCCAACTTCTTTTAATGTTTTAACAATTTTTTTCCAATCTTGACCCTGAAGCTTTGCCATCATTATAGAACCGATACCACATTTTTCTCCATGGAGGCCTTTTCCTGGAGCAATTTTGTCCAATGCATGTGAGAAAAGATGTTCTGCTCCCGAACAAGGTCTACTACTTCCTGCAATACACGATGCTACTCCTGCACTGATCAATGCTTCAACAATTACCCTAGCATCCAACCCTTTTTTGGAATATTTATGGGAATTTTCCATTACTATTTTGGCACTCATCATGGCCAAATCAGCTGAATACATTCCATAATACTCCCCAGTTTTTTCATGGCCCAGTTGCCAATCTTTTACAGCTATAATATTAGCAATTAGATCCCCACATCCACTGGCCAAAAGCTTTGATGGTGCTTTTTTAATAACATCTATATCTACAAAAACTCCTAATGGAGCACTTGCAACAATGGAATGTGGTTTATCGCTTTTTACAGAAACAAATGGACTTGCCATTCCGTCATGAGAGGCCGCAGTTGGAACACTAACAAAGGGAATATCTAAATTAAAGGAAACCATCTTAGCCGAATCTACCGAACGACCTCCTCCAATTCCAGCTATTGTATCACTTCGATCTTTTTCAACATCTTTTTGAATCTGATTTAATGTACTAATTTGGTTGTTTTTAGACGTATGCCAGACAAATTGGATTTTTTTTAATTTTAAGGATTTTTCAATTTTTTTTTTAAGAATCTTTTTCACATGAATTCCAGAAATCAATGAAATTTTTTTAGTTTTATTCAATGAAATAAGAAAGTCTCCAAATTCATTGATGTTATTTTCTCCAATTACAATTAGCCTCGGTAATTCCATGGTATGTGACGGCATGCGTTTTTCCTTTTTTGTCATTATTTATCAATTGAAGAGATCAAAAAGTTATTTAAAAGGGTGAATACCACTCACATTATCTCTAAAGGTGATCTTTTGTCAAATAATGTTGAAGAAAAAATTCTACACGGAACAACCACAGTAGGTATCAAAGCTAAAGACGGCATTGTATTGTGTGCCGATATGCGAGCTAGTGCTGGTTACTTTATAGCCAATAACAACACTATGAAAATACAAAAAATTGACCTTCATGCAGGCTTGACTTTAGCCGGAGGCGTAGCTGACGCTCAGAATATCGTTGACATTTTACGCTATCATTCAAATCTCCATCGAGTAGAAAAACATGGGCCAATTTCAATTCACTCACTTAGCAGACTCTGTTCACTCATATTCCATCAAAATCGTGGATATCCGTTTATGGCTGATATTCTTATTGGCGGATATGATGCAAACGGTCCAGCCTTGTTTAATGTTGACATGTTTGGTTCCGTAGAAGAAAAAACCTACGTTACAACTGGAAGTGGTTCTCCGGTTGCATATGGATTACTAGAAGAAGAATATCGTAATGATCTAACGGTGGAGGAAGCAAAAAAAATTGCGTTGAGAGCAGTAAAAGCTGCAATTGTAAGAAATATTGGTACTGGTGATGGAATCAATATTGCCGTTATGGATAAAGATGGATTCCGTCTTTTAACAGATGAACAAAAGAAAACAGTCATTGAACTTTAGAAGTTTAGTGAATAAATAACTCCAATCAAACTTTAGTGATTTAATGCAAAGGAAACTACAAGAAAAAGAATTATCTACTAGCCAAAATGTAATGGCCACTATACTGCAAAGTATCCCCAAAGAGGCAAGTCTGACAAAAATAGAATATGAAGGGCCAAGAATTGCTCTTTATACAAATTCACCACGTTATCTTTTAGAACACAATGAAACAATTTCAAACCTAGTTAATATTATTAAAAAACGCATTGTAATTAGAACTGATGAATCAATAAGAAAACCTGAAGCTGAATCTAGGCGAGTAATAACAGAATGTGTTCCCGAAGAGGCTAAACTCCAAGGAGCTGTTTTTGATACTGCTACTGGTGAAGTTTCAATTGAAGCCAAAAGGCCCTGGTTACTTCAAAGAAATGCAAAAGAATTCAATCATGCTGATTTAACTGAAAAAATAGGCTGGAAAATTCGTGTTAGAAAAGCAACAACGATACAATCTCGTACAATTCAGACAATCAAAGCAACGCTCAAACAGTCATCGGCAGAAAGAAGTAGGCAACTAAAGGAGATTGGCGACGATATTTTTAGGCCGAGATTATCTCAAAGATCAGAAGTTTCTCTATTTACCTTGGGAGGCTTTGGTCAAGTAGGACGATCTTCCATGCTTTTATCAACCCCTGAAAGTAAAATTTTAATTGATTGTGGAATTAATCCCGGCGCTAAATCTCCAATGGATGCTTATCCAAGGCTAGACTCACTCAATATCACCTTAGATGACCTTGATGCAGTGGTAATTGGACATGCTCATTTAGATCATACCGGGTTCCTACCTGCATTATGCAAATATGGTTACAAAGGTCCAATTTATTGTACCGAACCAACTCTTCCTATGATGAACCTAATCCAACTAGATGCCATCAAAGTTGCTGCCGCTCAAGGAAGAAATCCAATTTATTCAGAAAGAGACGTTAAGCAAATTATGAGACAAACAATAACTCTCCCTTACGGAACAGTAACTGATATCTCGCCTGACATTAAATTAGTGCTTGCAAACGCTGGACATATTCTTGGTTCTGCTTTATGTCATTTCCATATTGGAAATGGAGATCATAACTTTGTTTATTCTGGGGATATAAAGTTCGGAAAAAGTATTTTGTTTGAAGCTGCAAGTTGGAATTTCCCTAGAGTTGAAACTTTGTTAATTGAAAGTACATACGGTCTTAAAGAAGACATCCAACCAACTAGACAAGAAGTTGAATCTTCTTTCATTAATGCAGTAAACAATACTCTTGCAGACGGAGGAAAAATACTAATTCCAATTCCGGCAGTAGGTCGTGCTCAAGAAATTATGATGGTAATAGATCATTATATGAAATCTGGAGAAATGGTTGAGGCACCTGTTTTTACAGAGGGAATGATTTCCGAAGCCTCGGCAATACATGAATCATATCCGGAATATCTTGCTAAAGAACTCAAACAAAAAATCCTACAGACAGATGATAATCCATTTGATTCAGAATATTTCACCAATATCGAACACTCTGATGCGAGGGAAGAACCTCTTCGAGAAGATTCCCCATGTATAATTTTAGCAACATCGGGAATGCTTGAAGGAGGACCTGTTTTGGAATATTTCAAAAACATTGCTCCTGACAAAAAGAACAAAGTACTTTTTGTCTCTTATCAAGTAAACGGAACTTTAGGAAGAAGAGTCTTAGATGGTTCAAAACAGGTTTCTATGCTTGGAAGAGAGGGTAAAGTAGAAGTTGTAACCATAAATGCTAGTGTGGAAAAATTAGATGGATTCAGTGGACATAGTGATTATAACCAATTAATGTCATTTGTTCAAAGATTAAAACCAAAACTTCGTAGAGTACTTGTTAATCACGGAGAAAGAAAAAAATCTGAAAATCTTGCAATGAGTATTAGAAGAATGTATAGAATACCAGCTCATTATCCGCAAATACAAGAGGCAATAAAATTATTTTAGATCGTATTCAGGTTTCCAAATTTTAATTCTTGAGGGTGCAACAATAATTCTTTCTTCTCCTAATCGTGCAATATCTGCACCAGCAGTTTTTGCAATAGAATACAAATCTTCTACCACTTTACGAAGTTGTTCCACATCTTTTTGAGCTAATGGTGTTACCCTTAAAATTAAAATCATACCTTTTTTGATATCCTCTTTAATTGAATGAATATCACTAACGTCTCGAATAGTAATTGCCTTCAAATATGTGGGATTTTCTTGTTTTTGCATCCTTGATAAAAATCCGATCTACTCCTTCAAAAACTCTTCCTTAGTTTTAACTAAATTCAATAAAATTCCATGCCTAAATTCTAAATTTAATGTAGGACTCCTCTTTTGCAGCCTCTGTAATCATCTCATCTTTTTTTGTATCTTTGTTTATAATCACATAGCTTTTCTCTTCTATAGGCGCATCTGAATATCTTAAGGTAATTGAAGACGCAAATTCAATATAGATATCTATATTTTCTCCTCGTAGAATTGAGACAGGGCCCATATGATCTCTTGACTCTAACAAAATATCGTTAGGCAGTGCAATTGCCTTTATCATTTCATTTTCATCTTTGTTTCTTCCAACTACCAGTTTTGTTTTGTTATCTAGTCTGAAGTGTCTTCCAACTTTAAGCAAATCAATATCATTTATCGTTGGTGTTTCTATATGATCAAACAAATCTTTAGCACGCAATCCAAAAGCTGGATCAGTTAAAAGACAACCTCCCCCTGCGTTAGGTGGATTTTCAATTCCATATTTTTTTGCCATTTCTAATTGTGCTCTTCTAGTTCTTCCTTTAATCATTCCAAGATTTTCTCTTTTGATTAATCCATCCCTTTCAGGATCTGTTTCAGGAAGTAAAGCTGCAGATAAAGGTCTTACAATTTTTCCTAACAGTCCGGTTTCCTTTTCAATAGTCCTTAATGCGGGGGCATGTTGACTCATTGGTCTTTGTCCAAGAACTTCTCCTGAAATAATAAATTCGGCACCAATTTCTTTCATATGTTTTTCGGCTGCCTTAAACATCATAGATCTACAGTCCACACATGGATTGAATCCTGCACCGGTACCATACTTGGGATGCTTTAGCATTTCGATATATTCATCTCCAAGATAAACTGTCTTTAGATTTACATTTAGATCGTCTGCTCTTTCTCTAATTTCAAATCCACATCCTCTACCACAATCAAAATCGCAAAATGGAGTTTTTATTGCAACAGCTGAAACTTCAAAACCTTGTTCTTGCATCATTCTTACAGCGAGCTGGCTATCCAATCCCCCAGAAAGTAATGCAACCACTTTCTTCTTTTCATCTGCCATAATTTTTCAACCTCTAATTCGATATACAAACTTTGCATCATACATAAATTAAGAAAAGCAGATGATTTTTTGTGAAGGAACGAAGAAAAAATCTTCTTAAATTTGCCCAAAAGATCGACTGTGATACTTTAGTAACTTTTGAGCCTGAGAATTTATACTATTTGACTGGATTTTGGGGTGAAGCAATTGGGATATTGGAAAAAGGAGAAACTACTACAATTGTTGCCCCAGAACTTGAAGTAGGACGGGCAAAAGAGGAGTCCAAAAATTGTAATGTTATTACAGGTGAAAGAGGAATTAGTTTAATTTCCTCATTAATTTCAAAAATCAAAAAAAACAAAGTGTGTACTGACTGCAACAATTTTTCTATTATGACCTCCCTGAAAAAATCTATTCCTAAAATCAAATCCTCTACTGAACCATTTTATAATTCTCGGATAGTAAAAGATGAAAATGAAATAAAAACTCTCAAAAAAGGCTCAAAAATAATCGATGAAATGTTTGATCTTTGCTCAAAGAAGATGAAAATCGGTCAAAAAGAGTCTGAACTTCAAACAATCCTGATGGCATATGCAATAGAACAACAAATGTTTGATACTGGTTACAAATCAACACTTAATCCACTTATCATAGCAGGTGGCCCTAATGGTGCGTTACCCCATGCACAGGTTACTAAAAGAAAATTTAAAACAGGAGATCTTGTTGTTGTGGATCTTACTTTAAGATACAAGGGATATGTGTCTGACGCAACACGAACATTTGCAATAGGAAAAATTTCTCAAGAAGCTGCTGAAGCTTATGAAATTGTTAAGGAATCACAAACCCTTGGATTAAAAACTGTAAAACCCAAAGTAAATTGTAATACTGTTGATTTTGCGTGCCGAAAATATATTGAAGATAAAAATTACGGAGAATATTTTATCCACTCTACCGGTCATGGTATTGGATTAGAAGTTCACGAAGTTCCGACGATTTCCTATCGAAGTGAAACTCGACTTGAAGAAAATATGGCAATTACCGTAGAACCTGGAATTTATATCCCAAACAAATTTGGAATTAGAATTGAAGACTCTCTAATTGTAAAACAAAAACCAATTGTCATGCATAAATTTACAAAAGATTTAGTCATAATTTGAGGCTAGCTTTTTGAAATTTCAATCATAAAAATCAACTAAATCAACAATATGTTTTGATTCATCATCATTTCCTTTTATAACTCCTGTATTCATGTTTATGTTCCAATTATAATGAAGATCATTTTTGTATGATTCAAAATCAAAAGCAACCTGATACATTTCATTATCTACATTAGAAACAACAACATTTGCTTTGGTCTTTTTATTTTTATAAATTTCCTCATTTGGATATTCTTCACTTATTTCATCTGATATTGCCTCCATGAGACTATAACCTTCTTCATTAGGACCATTATATGCCATCAACGCATCTACTACTAGTTTCTCTTCTTCAGTTAAAGTTTGAGGGATGCTACTTTGTAAATCCCCTTTTGTTAATTCAGGAACAATAAAGATAATCACAATTGCAATAGCTGCCAAGTAAATTGGAGCTCGTTTTATAAGAAATTTCTTAAATTGAGATTCTTTAGGTTTTTCTTCCTTCTTTTTTGAATCTTTTACCATGTTTCTCTCATCTCTAGTTTTTTGCAGTTAAAATTAAAACTTCCCAAGGAAATCTTATTGTTTTATTTTTCATAGTGTAAGGCTTTACATTTTCTCTAATTAACTCCCTCAATTCTTTTTTTTCTTTTTTATCAAGAGTGTCTAATTTTTCTTTTAATGGCTTTGCAACATATCTAATATAATTTCTCCAATAGTTCTCAAAAGTCCCTGGACTAAAAGTAAAAACAAAATTTTTTACTGTAATTTTAGAAAAACCGGCTTTTTTTACCTCTTTTTTTAGAGAAGATTTTGTCCCAAATCTATCTAGATCAGGTGAACCAGGAGGAACATAATCTGGAATAAATTTGGTTACTGCATCAAAAATACTGCTAAAAAAAGGAACTTTTTCTGCTGCTCCATGTACGGTTATGCCTAACCTTCCCCCTTTATTGAGATGTTTTTTAATATTTTTTAGGGCTTTTTGAGCATTAGGAAAAAAGAACAATGCGTATTGACATGTAATTACATCAAATTGTTTTGAAAAGTGAAAATGTTCTGCATCAACATTTACAAAATCTAGATTTGATTTAGAATCATTCCATTTCTTTGCAATTTTCATTGCTGTAACTGAAGTATCGCCACCTATCACAAAACCTGATTTACCTATTTTTTGACTAATTTTTTTTGTAACTACTCCAGTACCACAAGCAAGATCAAATACATGGTCTCCTTTGTTAATATCTAATAATTTGATCAATTTTGAAGTACTTTGAAATGGTCCTTGGTTAATACTTGCCCACCTCTTATGATAACGAGGAGCTACTTCATTCCAAATCGTAATATTTCTTTTTTTGTATTCAGTGTGATTAATTTTCATTTTTAGTTTTTTGTTATTTTTGATCTATTTTATGTAATCTCTTTGGCATCAGATACAAAAAGTCTTCCTGTTTCATGATAATACCTATGTTCAATTTCTTTTAATTTTTCTTTTAATTTATTATTTTGAGTTTTTGTAAATTTGATTTTAATTTCTTTGTATTCTGCAACAAGTTTCCTGAGTTCTGATTTTTTCATTTTAATTTATTTTCAATCTCTTTTCTGATAAATTTTGCAATTTTTTGTTTCTTTTTCCATCCTGATGATCTTACTTTTCCAGAATCGATAATAAACACCTCATTATTTTCCGGATTTTTTTTATATCTTAATGAACCGATATCATTAGCTATAATCATATCTGCATTTGAATCTAGTAATTTTTTTTTGGCTAAGATTATCAAATCTTTTTTTGCTATATTTGCCTCTGCCTTGAATCCAACTAAAAATACATTTTTTTGAATTTTTTTTATCTGATCAATAATTTTTGGTCCTTTTTTGAGGCTGATTTTGATTTTATTTTGAATGCTTTTAATTTTTTTCTTACTGGACATTTCTGGGATATAATCTGCTACAGCTGCTGCCATTATCACTATATCGAATGTTTTTTTCATTTCTTTTTTTACAACATCATACATTTCTTTACTTGTAGAAACTCTGATTACCTTAGCCCCTATGGGTGGCTTTTCAAATCCTGGACCATAAACTAGAGTCACTTTGGATCCGGCTGAAATTAGTTCTGAAGCTAATAAAACTCCAGTTTTTCCTGAGCTTTGGTTGGTAATGACTCGTACAGGATCAATATATTCAACTGTGGGTCCAGCAGTCATTAGAATTTTTTTATTTTTTAGAATTGATGAAAAACCAAATTTTTTTAATACATATTCTAAAACATCTTCAGGTTCAGAAGCTTTTGCTTTTCCTTCAATCATTTGAGGATTTAGAAATTCAATCTTATTCTTTAAAAATTCCATATTATTTTTTACTGCTAAATTATCATACATCGATGCATGCATAGCAAGACACATCAAAATAGGGATTTTTGATCCAAATCCTACTGTAAGAACAGTTGATACTGGAGTATCATCAATACCATTTGCCAATTTTCCAAGCGTATTTGCAGTTCCCGGATAAACCACAATCAAATCTGCTTGATTATAATCTGCTAATCTAATGTGTTCGAGTTCTCCTGTGAGTTTTGTAATTACTTCATTCCCAGTAGCCCATTTAAAATAGTCAGGTTGTATCAGTTTGGTTACAGCATTACTTGTAACACAAGTCACATCTGCTCCATGTCGCATTAACAATCTTGCTAATTCTATAGCCTTGTATGCTGCAACACTTCCTGCAACACAAAGGACAATTCTTTTACCAGATAATTCAACTCCGTAGGAATTTACAATATCTAAAGAAGGATGATCCCTTTTCTTCCTTATTTTCTTTTTATCTACCAATTTGTTCTCGTAACTTTTTCAATTCGTTATTATCCATCGAAAACCAGTTTTCTTGGGTGGGAAACATGCCTGATTCTATATCATTTTTGTAGGTTTCCACGGCTTTTACAATGTCTACAGACAAATTCATGTATGATTTTACAAATTTTGGTTTGATCTTATCATACATTCCAAGTAAATCCTGAACCACGAGGACTTGACCATTACATCCAACTCCTGAACCAATCCCAATAGTTGGAACACTAATTGTTTCAGAAATTATCTCAGCTACTTCATGGCTTATCATTTCTAAGGTAATGCTAAACACCCCAGCTTCTTCAAGTTCTTTTGCATCATCGATTAATTGTAATGCAGTATCTTTTGTTTTCCCCTGAACTTTATATCCCTGAGATAACACTGTAGTTTGCGGTTGAAGACCAATATGTCCCATCACGGGAATTCCAACATCAACAATAGCACTAATTGTTTCAGCCATAGGAGTACCGCCTTCCAACTTTACCGCATCGGCTCCCGCTTTAATTAATCTGCCAGAATTTTTTATAGCATCATCAATGCTTGCCTGATACGACATAAAGGGTAAATCCGCTACCAGCAAGGAATTTTGTCTTGCTCTACTCACAGCTTCTGTGAACATGCACATTTGGTCCATAGTTACTGGAATCGTATTTTCATAACCAAGCATTACCATTCCAGCACTATCCCCTACAAGAAGTATATCTATTCCTGCTCTATCACACAATGTTGCAAGAGAGTAATCATAACTAGTAATTACAGAAATTTTCTTTTCGTCCTTTTTCATGTTAATTATGTCTTGAACTGTTTTATGCAACTCGAGACCTCTTTGTTAAATTATTCTTAATTTCGTTTATGTTATCTGAAAGATTTTTTTTATTATCAAAATTCTCAACAATTTTTTCAAGAGTTTTTTTATTTTTTTTGGATAATTTTTTACAATCGTCAATTAACAAATCAATTGCTCGAGTTACATTATCAACGATTGTGATATTAGCAGTCTGTGAAGTTCTCGAAAGTGGATTTAGATCAAAAGTAATTACTATCTTCCCAGCTCTTCTCAAAGCCAAAGTTCGATCTCCATCTTCAAGAGGGACAACAACAACATCTGCAGAAAATATTCCATTTTTGTCAACAATTCTTCTTGCAGAATCAATTCCTGAAAGGATGGCCTTGTTGGAAAAATTTATGCCTAAAATCTCCTTGGCACCATTCTTTTTGAGCTCTTTTACAATCGCTTTCTTTCTTTTTTCATTTGCATAAAAGAGATTTACCTCAATTTTTGAGCCTACTTGCTTTGCCAGTCTTACTATCTCCTTGGGACACAAGGCTGCAATATTTCCGTTCACGGAAATTACGGATATTTTAGCCAACAGAAGCTGGGCAGCTGCTACTCTTATTGCCGATTTTGCAGATTTACCTGTTTTTTCACCAAGTAAATAATCAAAAGCTTCACCTCGTCCTTGGGCAAGAAGACCTTCTTTTGCAACCAAACCATTATCAAAGCCAGATACTAGTTTTTCACGAATTAATAATGATTTTGCTCTCGGATGAGATTTTGGAATTAAAGACATTAAGATAATGTTAATTTTTAAGAACTCTTGCTCCTTGCACATCTAATTGTGAGGTAATTATTTTTCCTTCGGGATATTTCTTGATAATTTCTAAAACTTTACTTTCAAGTTCTTTTGGTACCATTGAAAAAACAGTTTCACCAAAAAGCGCAACGCCACATTTAATTCCATTTAGTGATAATTCCTCAATTAATTTTTCCATCCTTGGAGTCATTACATTGACATACTTTGCAAATTCTAAAGACATATCTTGAAAATTACCATAGTCTTTGGATACAAGTAATTTTTTTACCATTTTTCCTCCAAGACCATTAATTTTAGAGAGTTGTTCTTGGAGGAATTTGTTTGTAGATATAGGCGAAAAACATATCATTATAATTGAAATATTTTCAACCTCAATTTTTTTTACTTCTCCAATTCCTGGTGCTCCCGGTTTTACCCTTATTTCAAAACCACCATGATATGATGCTAAAACATCACCTAATCCCGTTTTGCAATCAACTTCAGCTATATGTGCAATTTTTCCAATTTCAACATTATCCAATTTTGTTTCAAGAACTTGGTCTAGTGCATATGAAAGAGATAAAGCAACAGCACCACTAGATCCTAAACCATATCCAACAGGAATGGAAATGTTATGTTCAATTTCAAAGAAAATGTCTTCAAAATTTCCCAATTTTAGAAATTCGTTTAATACGAATTCAGAAACATCTGTTTTGTTTGATTGAAAACCCTTTATTGATATTTTAAATTTTAAATTTTGATCAGTTTTTGGTGAAATAATTACCTTGGTGGTAACTCCTTCTTTGATTGAAAACCCAGCACCCATTGAGCCAAAATTTTCTGAATCTCCATTATTTTCATTAAAATGTGCTGTAAAAAATCCAGTAACATGTGCAGGACAAAATGCCATAGCCTCCATTGATCTAAGTTTAAACTATACACAAAATATAAGAATATGGCTTAAATTAATTAAATTAGTATAAATTGACTAAATTTATTCGACGCCTACAGAAAATCGGAAGCAGCATTTTAGTGTCTATTCCAAAGGAATGGATAGATGCTAATAATCTAGAAAAAGGCAGTCAGGTGGAAATTGAAACGGGACCAGACAGTGTTTCAATTTCTGCAAATAAAGAAACTCGTCCAACCAAAGAACTGATAATTTCATATCCTTTACCAAAAGACGAAAACATTGTTGCTAACATCACGGGAGCTTATCTTTTGGGATATGATATTATACAAATTAATTCAAAATCTATTATCCCAGGGGAAGACAGAGAAAAAATTCGAATTTCTATGAGAGGATTAGTTGGAATGGAAATCATCGAAGAAGACGCTTCTAAAATTAACATGCAATTTCTGTTGGATACTACTACATTAAATCCAGAAAAAATTCTCAAAAGAATGAGTTCAATTGCACTTGGAATGTATGATGATGTATCGAATGGTTTAATTTCTGATGATAAATCTAATTTACAAACAATATCTAAAAGAGATGTTGAAGTCAATCGTCAATATTTTCTTCTAGTACGTTTGATTAGAAGTACACTTGTAGATAAAAGATTAGCTAATGTATTTAATCTTGAAAATATTGATATTTTAGATTATAGGATTGCTGCAAATCTTTTAGAAAATGCAGGAGACACTATAGCAGAACTTGCAAATTTCATTTATGAATCGTCTTTATCAAAAGAATTTTTAAAAAAATTATTTGTAGATGTCCAAAATTTTAGTGGTTTAGCAGAAAAATCAATTAATGCATTTACAAAATCTGATAGAAAATTAGCAATAGAAGCAATAAAATCACACAAAGAATTTCAAGAAAAACTTTCAAAACTTAGAATCACTATGGGAAATAAAAAACAAATTCCAATTGATTTCCTTGATCTTGTGTATATGTTTGAAAGAATTTCCAAATCATGGGCTGATGTGGTAGATCTGATAAAACCTATTTACGACGAATAACTAGAATAATTTTTTCTTGGCAGCATAAGTTAGAACAGCACAAATTGTCTTTGAGTCTTGAATTTTTCCAGTTTTAATCATTCCTAGAAGTTTCTTCAAATCTACTTTCACTACGGACAAAATCTCATCATCATCTAGATTCAAATCAGCGATTTTTTTTAGTCCAGAAGCTACAAAGCAGTGAATAGCCTCAGTATTATAGCCTATAGAGGGAAAAAAGGTAATCAAAGGTGACATTTTTTTTGCTCTATATCCAGTTTCTTCCTCTAATTCTCTAAAAGCGCATTTTAGAGGATCTTCACGCTTTTCTAGAGTCCCTGCAGGTATTTCTAAAACATACCCATGAGGAAATCTATGTTGTTTAACTAGAATTACTTTTTTATTTTCATCAAAGGCAAGCATTGCGGCCGCACCTCTATGTTCAATCATTTCTCGTTTTACTTTTCTTCCTTCAATTACTCCATCATAAACACTAAGACCTAAAATTTTCCCTTCGTAGATCTTTTTCTTTTTCATGTACATTAAAAATTTTTAATTATATTTAATTTGTTTGATATAAAAGATGGAGAGTTGATGATTTTTTTGATTCCACTATTGCTAATTTAAGCCATTCATGAAGAAATGTTATTTTTTTGGGAATAAACAAGTCAGCTGATTGCACATTATCTATATTTCTGACCTTTTGAGTCAATTCATCCATTTCATAAATATCATTACTATACATAAATAACACAATTTGATTTTTTGCAATAAACGGAAGTTGGAGAAAAGAATCTGAAAATTCCTGTTCCATTTTTTTTAGGGTTTCCTTAAGGTCACCATTTATCCAAACAAGGATTGCATGTGGAATAAATCCTTTAATTTTTGTAGGCTCATAAACTAGAGTAAATTGAATTCCTTCATTTTCATGTAATTTCTCTATACATCTTGTAATAGTTTTTGTTGAAAATTTGGTCTTTTCTGAAATACTTTCAATTTTTTGCCTTGGATCTTTCAATAATTGTTCTAATATCTCTAAATCAGTTTTAGTTAAATTAGAATCAAACCCAGGATTTTCTGCCTCAAAAATTGATAATACTCTAACATCTCTCATTAATTTTTTGGCAAGTTCAATTTTCCCTTCTAAATCTCCCTTTACTACAATACCACAAACAGTAACACCACCAACACATGGGACGACAAAAAATGGTTTGCCCACTAAACTAATTTGCTCTGAAATTTGTTTGATGTTTTGACCTGAGACAACAATATACAAAACACCATGTCCTAGTACAGGGGGATCAACTTTAATGGTAAAATTCTCGATAATTTGAGCATCTTCCATTTTATGAATTCTGGCTCTAACTGAGCCACCGGAAATTCCTAATTCCTTACCTATTTGCCTATCAGATTCTCTACAATTATTTAATAATCTACTTAGTATTTTCATATCTAATTTGTCCAAATTATCACCTTTTCTAATCTTATACCACATAGAAATACCTATTTCCTTATAAAACTGTCTGTATGATTAGCACTAGACAACAAATACATTAAATATCAGACATTAATTAAAAAGTTCATGGATTACAGATTGCGTCTAGCAAAAAGAATGCTATTTAATAAAAAAGGTAGTCTTATGGGTGCAGTCTTAGCTGTAACCGTTGGAATTTTAGTAATTCATGTTAATTTTGTAATTTTTCAAGGTTTGTTTGACGCCATTGTTCGTGACATTAGCAATTACCGAAATGGCGATGTTTTTGTGACAGATGAATCAGATTACATCGACAAATCTGATCTAGCTTTAGCAAATTGGTTCGAGAGAATACCCTTTGTTCAAGGCGCGGCACCGCGGCTATCTTCTTCGGCTGAAATTAATATGACAAAAAATGGAAAATTAATTGAAGAAACTAGAGTTCCTGTAGTTGGGGTTGACCCAATACGAGATCTAAAAGCATCTACGGTACATGAAACTGTTGCTGAAGGAACTTACATTCTAAATCGAAACTCCATAGTTTTAGGAACTAATGTTGCAAATGATCTTGACAATGCACAAGTTGGTGATAGCCTTAAGTTGCTTATAGTTGATAGATCAGGTGAAGATCAAATAAGAAGATTTACAGTTGCTGGAATTGTAAAATCTCCAGGGGGTCAAGGTTTGGATTACAGTGTAGTTATGCACATTGATACCTTACGTGATATGATGGGTAGATCAGGAGAATCCAGTTCATTTATGGTAAAGCTAAATGATCCCAGTAAAGCAATCGAAGTTAAAGAATTCTTTTTAGCAGCATTTCCAAATGATGATTTTCTTGCTGAAACCATAGAAGAATCAGCAGAAGAACAATTAGCAGGATTTAGATCTGGAATTGCTATGATAAACATGATTGGATACTTTGGTATGATGTCATCAGCTTTTGCAATAGTTACAATTCAGATGATGCTTGTAAATGGAAAAACCAGAGAAATTGGTGTGATGAGATCAATTGGTGCTAAACGAAAGGATATTCTAATTATCTTTATTTTTCAAGGAATGATTATTGGTGCAATTGGTGCCGGTGTTGGTACGGCTGCGGGTTTGGGATATACCATTTATGCAAAAGAGACCAATATGTCGTTTATGAATAGCATTCCCTTAGAAGTAAATTACAACCCGGAGAAAATAATTCAAACTGCTTTCTTGTCGTTTTCATTAGCAATTATTGCATCTCTATACCCATCCTACAGAGCAACAAAACTATTACCAGTGGAGGCGATGCGAACTGCCTAAAGTTCTTGAAGTCAATAACGTGACTAAAATTTTCGGAGTAGGCGAAAATCAAGTAAAGGCGTTAGATGATGCTTCCTTTTCCATTGAAAAAGGAGAATTTGTATTAATTGTTGGAAGTTCTGGATCAGGAAAATCCACACTCCTAAACATGATTGGACTTTTAGACCGACCAACCAAAGGCAAAGTTTTCATAGACGGAACCGACACTACCAAACTTGATGATAATAAAATATCATCATTTAGAAACAAGAAATTAGGATTTATTTTTCAATTTTCTAATTTACTTACTGATCTTACTGTTTTAGAAAATGTTTTGTTACCAAGACAAATTGGAGGAACAAATGGTTCTGCTGAAAAAGATGCTAGAGACTTTCTAAAAACTGTAGGATTAGAATCTCAAATGAACAAGAGAGCAAACAAAATTTCTGGGGGACAAGCTCAACGAGTAGCTATCGCAAGAGGATTAATTAATCATCCATCAATTGTTTTAGCAGACGAGCCAACTGGAAACTTAGATTCAATTAATTCTGAAATGGTTGTTCAATTAATGAAATCAATGGCAAAAAAACTCAATCAAACTTTTGTTGTTGTCACACATGAACCGGAACATTTTGGTGATGTAGATAAAATAATTACAATCAAAGATGGTAGAGCCTTTGAAGGAGAACAACAGTCCAAACTGGAGGTAATTGCATGATTAATTCAAAATTTTTGTTTTCATTTGCCGTTTTGCTAATGGCTCCATTTCTCATTGATAATTCATTTGCTCAAATTAGCTCGGGTGGATTTGGTAAATCACCATTTGAACGAGACTTTGCAGACGTGAAATTTCTCGATGCATATTTTGGAACTTTAAATCAAAAAATTGAGGTTGAACCTGGCGATTCAAATGTGCCATTTACTGTTGTACTGGCTAACGTAGGTACACAAGATATCACAGGAATCAGAGGCCAACTGTCTTTACCACATGGCTTTTCAGGTTCAGATGGTCCAAAAACTGTAATCTCGGCTGATAGTGGTTCAAATTCTCTTGCAGGCGATAATTTTCACTTGACATTTTTTGTAAATATTGATGAAAATGCAAAAATTCAACAATACCCAGGCACAGTTAAGGTTGATTATTCAAGATTAAGAGAATCTGGAGTACGAACATCCTTCTCTGATTTTTCCTTCAAAGTAACAGGTGATAGTATAATTAATGTTAAAGCCCTAGATCCATTTCTAACGTCCCTAAAAACAAATGATGTGATTATTGAAATTTCTAATGATGGAACCGCACCAATTTCTAGTGTAGATATTGTTGCAACCAACACTCAAACAGAAAGGGCATCAACTTCCTCTTCTACCACAAATGTAGAAAATGTAGTAATTTTAGAATCAAATTGGGATGTTGGAAATATAGAAGCAAAATCATCTAGACAACTAACTGCAACCATTTATGTACCTGAAAACCTTAAGGGTGAAACTTTACGTATTCCATTATCCATAATATATTATAACGCACATGGTGATTCACATACTGTAGACAAAATTGTTGATTTCTACATTAAAGGACTCATAGATCTTTCAGTTTATGGAATAGGTGTAATTGAACTTTCAGATATTCAAATGATAGTTGGAGAAATAATCAATGAAGGAAATGAAGATGCCTTATTTAGTTTTGTAACCCTTGAGCCTCTTGGTAATTCGAACCTGAAACGACAAACACAATATATCGATGAGATTGAAATCGATGCACCAGTACCATTTAACATTCCTATAGAATTTGAAGGTGAACCACAATATGGAGAACATGAAATTAAGATTATCGTGAGATACAAAGATAATGTACGAGATGAAATTTTCCTTCCCTATGAAACTACCATCTTGATAGAGGATCCATCATATAATGATGAACCGGAAGACAACACCATTTTGATAGCTATTCCAATTGTTATTGCAATAGTTGTAGGAATCTTTGTGTTACGTAGGCGAAAAAAAGTAGAGATTGAAAATAGTTAAATTACAAATTAGGATTTTATATTTTCTAAATTCATATACATACTAGCAGGTAAAAATTCATGGAATTACATCAAAAACTTACAATTTTAGGCGTAATTTTATTAATTGCTACTTTTGTCATCCATTTTTACCATGAACAAAATCACTCCGGGGTGGGATTCAACTATGCGTATGCTACAGGGATAGGGATGTTAATTGCATTCTCAGCTAGTTTTTTACTATTTAACAAGGATAAACTCGGAGATTCTAAAAAATAAAATTATTTTTCAAATTGGATTGAAAATTAATTCATCTAATAATAATTCCCAAAGCCAGCCCAAAATTTGTATATGCAAAATTTAATTTTGAATTTTATTTATTTTTGCGTTATTCAAGGAGTTGTATTGGAATTTTTCTTGTACACATATACGATTCTTGTGTTTTCTTCTAAATCTATAGGATTTCCATCGGTTTTTTTATCGAGAAAATACTTTTCAATTTTTTTGGCAATCTCATCAGTGTCAGCTCCAAAGGAAATCCAACTTCCAGTTTCTTCCACTTTATGCTTTTGGAACAATCCTTCGTCTAGATCGTTTGTTATTCCAACAAACCAATCCAAATAATCCCCTTCAAATTTACTCATATAAGTTTCCATTCGTTTAATTACAGTATTGTAATCCATAATATGAAAATCCATAAATCAATTTTGTATATCAAAACAAAATGTTTTAAAGTTTTGTGCACTCTCGAAGTAGCATCAAATTGGTGAAATTTGAAATTATTTTTTGGGAAGGAAGAGAATTTAATAGCCTCTAATTGGTATTGAAGAAATTAACAGAATAATCTTTACACTTAAAAAAAATTGTTCGTATGGTATTATTTTGTCTAATTCTATAGATTAGGTATGTAGTGCATTATCATTTAACCCCAAAACGTAATTATCTATTTCACAGCCAATATATTCTATATTAAAAATTACTGTGTTATCTTTAGAAGTAATTTCTAAAAATATGTCAATAACATCTTTACTAGTATCATTTTCAAATTTTTGCTTAACTAAAATGTATAATTATTCTTTATTTGTACTAGGCACAGAATCTAATACAGTGAACCTCTTTGCACTATTTTTTTCCAAATTATGCCTAAAGCAAGAGGGAAAGAATTTACAATCTCTAAGACTTTATTTGTTAGAATTAACAATTAATTTTTTTAAAACAATAAGAATTTAAAAAATTTTAAATCATATTTGAAATTACTTTATAAGAAAAATAGATTTAGGTTTCAAAGAAATTAGATAATAGATATGTTAAACGAATAAAATATTGTATTATTAATTTATTACATTCCTATACAATGTAAGTGTCAAACTAATTCACACCACAAGCATTATCTACCCAATCTTGAAAACAAATCACAATGCCCCTAAAAGAAGAATTGACAAACCAAATTTTATTTGGCTCAAGCGGATACGCGCCAACTCCGTTACCTAAAAATGAGCAAGAAGAATTTATGGTACCAGTAGGCAAGCCAACTTATTTTTGTGTTGGAATTGTTGACATTGTTAATTCCACAAAAATTGTTGCCCGATTATCTCCAAGCAAATCCTCAAAATACTATCAAATTTTTCTAAATTGTATGGCAAAAGTTGTAAACCAATACAAAGGTCAAATTCTAAAAACTATGGGTGATAGCCTTTTGTTTTATTTTCCAGAAACCAGTCATGTTGAGCGTAAATTTGGATTTTTGAGTGCACTTGAGTGTGGTTTTGAAATGATGGCTACACATGAGAAATTAAAAATATTGCTTGACGAAGAGATACTACCTCAAATTGATTTTAGGGTTAGTCTTGATTATGGAAATGTGACCATGATGAGAAACAATAAAGGGCATATTGATCTTGTAGGACCTACCATCAACACATGTGCAAAAATTAACGGACTATGCTCAGTTAATGGAATGGTAATTGGAGGTGACCTCCATGAAAAAGCTAAAAGCTTTAAAGAATACAATTTCAAAAACAGCGGAAGTTTTTCAATTGATTTGAAACATCCATATCCTGTTTTTACTATGTGTAGAAAGCAGTAGGCCCATCATCATAACCTTTGACTTTCTTTAGTCTCTTTGGAAAAACTACACACAAAGAGGGGGATTGTCTTTTTACTGACGGTGGATAAACTTGTCAACACTTCAAATCAAAGATAGATAAATGAGACTGAATACTTTGCATAGTTATAACTAAGATTATAAGCAATTACACGATCCTGCGATCATGTTTAAGGATGAAATTGAAGTGCCAAAAGAATTACGGGAATTTATGCTTGAAGGAGCAGAAGAAACTTCCCTTGGACAAAAAAATGGTGCTAAAAAACAATATCGATATGGTAACTTACACATAAGAGAATATGATGATAATTTCCTAATTCATTCTGATAAGGTTGATCCTCGAAAAGATCCTTTAGGACATTTACTCTATGATGCACCAGAAGTTTTGGTAGGTTTAGGATGTGCATTTTTTGGAGGATTGCAAGCTGGAAAATCATTATTTAATCAGAACAAATCAAAAAAATCTGTTCTATCATCTGGTTTACTGTCTTCAATAATTATAGGGTATCTCGGCTATAATGCTACAAAGAAAATCAAAAATTACTTGGAGTAATTAGTTTGCCAAAGGTACGGACTTTAAAAGTTCTAATCAAACTGCTTCCCTCTATTCTGGCACTACGAAAAGATAGAAGGACATGGGTTAAACAAGAGGGAAAGAATATTGATACAGAAAAATATCGCAAAAATGCTCGCAAGGTGTTAAACACATTCATTACTTTAGGTCCTGTTTACATAAAACTTGGACAATGGCTTTCATCTAGGGCAGATATTTTACCCCAACCCTATTTGGAAGAATTAGCAAATCTCCAGGATAATGTTCCTGCCGCTCCCTTTGAACAGGTAAAACCAATAATTGAAAATGACCTTGGACCAATTAATGAAAAATTTGATAATATTGATCCAAATCCAGTTTCAGGTGCATCTTTGGGTCAAGTTTATCGGGGATCAATTTCGGGTCAGCAAATCGTTGTTAAAGTAAAAAGACCTGGAATTGAAAAAATAGTTGCAGAAGATCTTGAGGTTTTAAAAAAAATCCTTCCACTTGCCTTAAGATTTGTAGACCCAAACTTACGTTTTTCTGCAAAGGCAATGCTTGCTCAATTTATTGAAACCATTCATGAAGAAATGGATTATACAATGGAATCTTCAAATCTTAAAAAAATTAAACATGATTTAGAAAAAAACAAAAAGGTAATTATTCCATCAGTATACGATGATTATTCCTCAAAAAATATACTAACTATGGAATATTTACCAGGAATAAAGATAACAAATGTTGAGGCTCTAGATGAGAGAGGAATAGACAGACAACAATTAGTAATTGATGTTCATAAGGTCTTTTTTACAATGTTACTCCGTCATTCCTTGTTTCATGCAGATCCACATCCTGGAAACATTTCAGTCACTGATGATGGAAAACTCATTCTTTATGACTATGGCATGGTGGGAAAGTTAGATAATGAAACAAGATTACGATTAATTCGCCTTTATCTGGCTTTAGTTGAAAAAGATCCACCACGAACAGTTAACGCAATGAATGATCTTGGGATGCTTACTCCTGATTTTAATCGTTCAGTGATTGAAAAAGGAATCGAGCTTACCGTTCGCGCTATGCATGGAAGAAAACCTGATGAAATAGAAGTACAAAGTTTAATGGAACTTGCCAATAAAACAATGAGTAAATTTCCCTTTGTTCTTCCAAAGAACCTTGCTTTGTACATGAGAATGGCATCAATAATTGAAGGAATCTACAAACAACATAAAGTGGAATTTAAATTTGTTAAAGTATTAAGAGAAATTTTAGAAGAGGAAAGTTTAATCAAAGATGCGTATATTGAAGAATTAAAAAATTCATTTCAAAGGTTTGCAAAATCAATTGATGCAACTATTTCTATTGCACCAGAGCTAAAAAGATTCATTGAAGATAATAGATCAATTCAACTATTAAATGCAAAACCTAAATCAAATATCCTCCTTTCAGGAAGTATTCTTTCAGCTGCCATCTTTATAGGATCTTCAGTTTTGTATTCTTCAAATGAAATAATTGGTATTACCGGAATGATAGGTTCATTAATTATAATGGGTATTTTTACTATTTTTAGAAAAAAATAATTATTCTATTTTAATATCTTTACCGTGTTTATGAACGGGAATAATAATTGTTAATACCCCTTGTGAATATTTTGCAGAACCTACAGCATCTTCATCATCTTTAACGTCAACTGGTAATCTGATTTTTTTATCAATAATGTTAGGTCTTTGATTACATATCATATTGGAATTTTCCCCATCGGGGGTTTTCTTGCAGGCTTGGATAGATAGAATATTCCCATCAAGTGATAGTTTGATGTCTTTTTTCTCAAATCCAGGAATGTCAATCACTAAGGTTAAATTATTTTCATCCAGATGCATATCTACAGGAGGTAAAACAAATTCATAAAACTCCCTTGATTTATTCCCAATTTCTTTCATCATTTCTTTTGCCATGGATTTAACAAGTCCCATTTTGAAATATATGCTCAATTTTTGGTTATAAACCTTGACGGAAATTATTAAATTTGATTGAATAATTTGAACCCAATTTTTTTGAACCTTTTATTTTTAAATTAACTAAACTTTTTTACTTTCAATTGGAGGATTTTGCGTCTTTAGTATCTGAAATAATAAAAGTTTCAAAATTTTGAAAATTATTAGATTCCAAGTATGAAACATTTACTTCTACAATATACGTACCACCTGTTACCAGATTTTGAGTTACATAGAAATCTCCGTTCCAAAATCCTTTTGAATTTGTATGACCTGTAAGTTTTGTTAATTCTTCTCCATCCAAATCTTTCAAAATTACATCAATCTCGGCTAGATTAATTGCGCCAAGGCTTTGATAAAACTGTGGATTTGGATTTATTGCTTTATCAAATACCTTTATCTCAATGTCATAAGTATCATTCCAAAAAGTTTTGATGTCGTGTTGAACCAACACAATAATATCCAGAGGCATTGGATCATCTTTAATTTCAGTGGTAACGTCCTGAGTTGAAACTGTTGCTAATCTTATGGGCTCTAGTTGATTACTTCCAATCAAATAACTATTGATAACATAATTTTCGCTCCCCAACCCTTTTGCATAAATTAGCATATTTTCAGAATGAATTACAAACGAATTTCCCATGATTTTGGTTCTAGCATCTTCAATTAGCAATATACTTTCTCCCACTACAAGCCAACCTGATTGTAAGGTGGGAATTATTCTATCAAATCTGGAGATTAAATTTTCCCCAAATTCTAAAGACAAAACAATATTTCCATCTTGGGATTCGGCTACAATGTCTTTATTTTCAATATCTGCAATGCCAAAAACAGAATCAGGAACTAAAACTAGCAAAAATAAGAAGAGTAAGGCAGATTTATTCAATGTTATTTTGAAATATGATTAATTTGTTTAAAAATTTTTAAAATATACTTTGTTTCCTAACTAGTTGAAAATATTGATAGATTTTTAATCAATTAATTTCTTTGAACTGTTGATTATGATTGTTGTAATTGAAGGTGGTGATCAGGCAGGAAAAAAAACTCAGACTGAATTACTATTCAAAGCTTTGAAAAAACGCAAAATCAAGACTAAAACTTTTAGCTTTCCTGACTATTCTACGCCTGTTGGAAAAGAAATTAAAAAATATCTTGGTGGGAAGAGAAAATTTCCTCCACAAACGATTCACTGTCTTTTAGCAGCAAATAGGTGGGAAAAATTAAACCAAATTTCACAAGCACGATCAAAATATTCGGTTCTAATCATGAACAGATATTATCAATCTAATCTAATTTATGGACTTGCAAATGGGTTGAAACAGGATTGGTTAGAAAATTTGGATGTTGGTCTTCCAAAGGCTGATCTTGTTATTTTACTAGATGTATCCCAAAAAGAATCTTTTCACCGAAAGAAAACAAAGCGAGACAAGTTTGAAAAAAATGAGGAATTTTTAAAGAAGATTTCAAAAATCTATCGAGATATCGGAAAGAAAAAACACTGGAAAATAATAGATGCATCGCAATCAAAAGAAAAAGTACATCAAGAAGTTTTAAAAAATTTTTCTAAAAAAATAGGATTATGAATAAAAATTATTTAGATATCATTGATCCAATTCACGATTTTATTCGTGTATATAGTCACGAACTAGAAATTATTGATAATCCCATATTTCAAAGATTAAGAAGAATTAGACAACTTTCTGGAGCTCATCTTACATATCCTGGGGCCCAACATACAAGATTTGAGCATTCTCTAGGAGTAATGCACATAGCAAGTCAAGCTGGACAGGCTCTTAAAGAAAAAGGAATTCTAAAATCAGATGATATAGAGATTTTACGAGTTGCAGGACTTTTACATGATATTGGTCATGGACCATTCTCACATCTTTTTGAAGAAATAATTCAACAAAAAAAAATTTCCCATGAAGATTTTGGGAGAGAACTTATTCTCAAATCAACAATTGGGGACACATTATCTAAAAATGGATTTGATAAAAAATTAATTGCCAAAATAGCCTTTGGTGATTCAAAATTTCAATATCTAAACGAAATTGTCTCAGGGGCTCTAAGTGCTGATATGATGGATTATCTATTACGTGATGGCTATTTTACAGGGGCAGAACACGCAAAAATTGATCACAAAAGATTAACACAGTCACTGGATGTTCATAAGAAAAAACTAGCCTTAGAAAGATCAGCACTTTACTCCTTTGAATCAATGATGCATTCTAGATATCAAATGTTCAAAGCTGTTTATTTCCATAAAACAGTAAGATCAGCAGAAGTAATGTTGTTAGAGGCATTAAGATTATCTGATGATGAATTTGGTTTTACTTCCTTTAACATAAAAGAATTTGTAAAATTTACTGACGAATATGTTTTATCTATGCTTCTTTCTTCAAAATCATCGAAATTGAAAAGAGCAAAAAAATTTGCCGAGGATTACCAAAATAGAAAATTATTAAAATGTGTTTATGAGAGAATTTTAACAAGTAAAAAACTATTGGAAAAAACTAAAACAAATGAAATTAGATCAACAATTTCTAAAAAATCTAAAATTGATGAAAATGAAATCTTTGTTGATAGTTCTGTTACCCCTTCAATTCCTCTTGCTCCATCTAAAAAGGAATCACAACAAATTATTCTAATAACCAATGAAAACGGGAAAGCACAGGCTCAAGAGTTATCCATCTCAAAAATGCCTGTTGTCTCAGCAATATCTGGCTTTATGAATATTTTAAGGGTATACACACCTCAAAAAAACAGAAAAAAAGTTGAAATTGCCGCCAAATCAATCTTGGGTGTGTTAAAATAATGAAAAAAAAAATTGTGATTAAACTTTCAGGACGCATTTTTGGAATGGATAATGTTAAAGTTCTAAAAGATTATGCTTCATTTCTTGTCAAGATAAGTAAAATTTGTCAACCAATTGTGGTAGCCGGTGGAGGAAATATTGCTCGTCACTACATCTCTCATGCGAGGTCCTCAGGAGCTGATGAATCTACGCTTGATGAACTGGGAATTGAAATCTCTAGATTAAATGCAAAACTTTTGATTTATTCCCTAAAAAATAAAGCATATTCACACCCACCTACTACTCTACAAGAAGTCAAACATGCAGTGGATGACGGTCTAATTGTTGTAACCGGAGGGTTGCATCCTGGACAGAGTACTAATGGAACAGCAGCATTAATTGCAGAAAAAATCAAAGCAGAACAATTTCTTAACGCCACAGATGTTAATGGAGTCTACGATTTGGATCCTAACAAATACAAACACGCAAAAAAATTTAGGCGAATTGAATTAAGGAATCTTAGAAATATGTTAGTTCATGAAGATTCTATTGCAGGCGGATATGATTTGATGGATCTTGTTGCTTTAAAAATTATAGAACGGTCAAAAATCAATACTCGAATTTTAAAAGCAGATCCCAAAATTATTGAACAAGCCATTAAAGGTGTAGATGTAGGAACAAAAATTGTTCTACCATCAAAATAATTATTCTTCTAATTCATGTTGAATTGTTGGGCGATCTTCAGTCCATATTTTAATACTCTGTTTTGAATATTCAAGAATTCCCGACTCTCTTAATTTTTTGAAAATTTCTAAAGCTTCTTTTCTTTCTACTCCTTTGGACTGAGCTTTTGTAAATCCATCTTTATCTACAATTACTGCTACACATCCATTTTCTGATTGTATAACTGCGGTAAAATCTTCTTCACCAACAGGAAAGAATTTTCCATCAATTTTTTTTGTAGTTAAAGTAAGCATTCCAAATCCTGCAATATTAAATAATTTCATTTGTGATTTACTGGCTATAATTTTTCCTTGTTGTACTGCCTGAAAATACTGCACAACAATTTTTCTTTGTAATGGTATAATAACTATCTCAACATTTAAGATATCATGAGAGTAAGTGATTTTATTGAATCCTAAGATATTTGTCATTGCAGCAATCGCGATTATGGTAGGAATTTTGGGAGTTATTTTTATGATGACCTCTACTGCGGATACCTCTGATGATGGTAGCGCTCAAGAACTTCAAAATCAAGTAGAGTCAATAACTGTCAAATTAGAAGATGTTTCAATTTTACAAGTTTCTGATAGGGCAGCTGTTATAGAAATAAAATTCAAGCTTGAGAATCCTAATTCTCGTTCGGTTATTGCCCAAATGTTACAATATTCATTATACTCATCAAGTGGCTCAGAAGAATACAAAATAGCTTCTAGTCAAATTGGAAGCATGCCAGAAGGGATGGTGGATGGATCAAATTATTACACCTTACTTAGCAATAATTCGATTTTATTGAAAGATAAGATAATTCTTGATTATCCAGGAAATTCTCCAGAGTTGATGTCCATTCTTGAAAATAGTAAATCAAGTTGGAAAGCAGAAGGAGATGTTTTCTTTAATCTCAGCTCGATGACTAGTGGTCAAGGAAATCAGATTCATTTTGAATCTAGAAAATAATCAGTCAGGATTAGTAAAGTATCATAATATAAAAAAATTATGATACATTGTTTTTACACCAAATAAATTGGCATAGTTATAAAAGCCCCCACTGTGATTTTTTATTAAATGGCAGAAGCAGGTATGGCAGCATTCGGTGCAGCAGCAGGAGTCGCAATTGCTTTAGCAGTTGTATGCTTTGCATTACGTGGAAAGGGACATCCAGAACCACTAGATTAAACAAAGGACATTAATCCTTTACAATATTTTTAATTTAATTTTCCTTTGATAGCCCAAGCATTTCACCTAATGAGAGCTGTTTTGAGTGCTTTTTGATAATATAACATCTTTCATAATATTGACAATCCATGCAATTTTGGGAGGGTTCTAAAATAGGAGTTTTTTGTTCATTTAAAAGATCACTTAAAACTCGTACCCTTCTAATTACTTCTTCAAACATTTTTTTATTCCTAGTCATTGAAAAAGTAAATTCTTTTTTGTCACCTGTAATGTAGATTATCATTCCATCCATTTTGTCATAAATCCACAAACAAGCATTTAGGTAAAGCAGATCATTTGCGTGAGGTGATTCTAGAGTGGTTTGAGCGGGCCGAAATAGGATGACAGTATCATCTACTTTCATGTCGGCCTGACCTCTTAATTTAATATCATCAATTGCAAATTCTTTTGGTTCACTACCATACTCTAATTTTCGAAGTAATCCGCTAAGCAGATCATTGAATCCACTTTTATCAATCGCTTTTGAATCTGTTCTATCATAATAAGATCGTCTTAAGCATTGGACCACCTCTAGCAGATGGATGGTTTTAAAATCATTTACATCAATTTCGATTTCTAATTCGCGGCTGATAGAATCAATTGCATTTTTAATTATACTTCGATAGTCCTTATCACCCATCATGATAAATCACCTTGAAATCTCAGCCTTATAGGTTAATTCATTATCCTTATCAGAAATTTTGATATTTTATCAGAAAATATCAGAGCCACTACATGGACACTAAACCCCAACCCTGCACCCAATATAAGATTCCCCGTACCATAATAAATTCCAAGAAATATTGCCAAAGATGGTAAGGTGAAAATCATTGCTAAAAAGGTGCTTATCCATATTGTATTAATTATAACTTTGGTTGGAATTTTCTTTTTTTCCGAAGGAGAATTTACCATTTTCAGGCTTAATCTTCTTCAAGAATTAATTTAGACATTGTAATTTCTGTTGGAATTTTTTGTTCCACAGCATAAGCAATAGCTGCCAAATTTCTTACTTCATAGGCAGTTAATTTGGTTATGCCAATTATTGTTGCAAAACTGAACATTTTGCTAAAAGATCTCAAAGCTGATTGATAAATTTCTAATTCAAATGCCCGTTCAAATTCTGCTATGGCATCTAATTCATTTTCAGCTTCTGGAACTAGATTCTTGTACTTTGTACTAGTCAACTCATTAAACGCATCTCTAACTGAACCTGCACTTATCATTCGTCCAAGCAATTCTCTTGAGGCCCCATTAGTAGCAGAGACAATCAAATCATTAATTTGATCTTCTTCCAATCCCCAAAATTTTCCACGAATAACACTTAACAGATTATAAAAATCAATGTCCATTCCAATTAATTTAGAAACATCGGCGTTTTTCATCGCACGGCCTAAGTTCTGAAACAAAATTTTATCAAAGTAAAGATCAAAAATTTGGATATTTTTTTTATCATTGTAAAGAGTAACCGCTTTTGCAATTTCTTCTCCATATGGTCCTGAGCTTAAACTTGCAACTGCTTCTTCCAAATCTTTTGCGACAAGTGCTTTAAGGACAACATCTCTTTGCTTGATCAATTCTTCTGCATGAAGATTGATATGTGATTCAATTTCCTCTTGGGATTTTCCAAGAATCTTTCCTTTTAGTATCAATTTTAAATTAGAAATAATGAATTTCATGTAATATGCATTAAAGATACTTTTATCCCCTGCTGTTTTTGCAATCGAATAATGAACATCTGCTAAATGCCCTCTTAAGGCATTTTCAATTTTCAAAGAAGTGTATGGTTTTTGCACCTCGGAAACTGAATCTCCATAAATCGTATTTTTGATTCTAGTCATTAATTCTTCTAAATCTCTTGATTCAGACAATGTTTGAAAATCAGCTTTTTTTAGTAATCTGCCCCTTTTGCTGTATGATTTGACTGAGGCATATACATTATTGACGCCCATTTCAATGAACCTTGTTGGATAACTGATTTTAATGTTTGGCGATTCATTTGTAAGTAATCAGGATTTTCCGATAATTTCATTGAGAAATTTAATTGCCTCATCCTTATCTTGCTTTGATAGTTTTAAAAAAGCCTCTAGAATTTCCTTTTGAATAACCAAAGATTCATCAGGGATACTTTGTAGTTTTGAGAGATCAAATGGAAGAAGTTCTTGGATTTTATTATCACAAAATCCCTTTACATATTTTTGAAAAATTGAGTAGGTAAAATTTGGACTTGTTTGCGAAAGACTAGTCAGAATTTTTTCAAATTCCTTTTCTTTAGGATCTGACTTTGAGAAAAATTCTTTTAACAATTTTTCTTTGTTTTCAATTTCCTTTATTGATAATGCAATTAAAATCCCCTTTCGAGTCAAATGGTAAAATGGAATGCCTATTTCTTGCAATGCTTTAGGACCACGTTTTAGGGGCAATCTCCCGTCTTCTTCGGCAATCCCCATGGGAAGTAAAATCTCATCAAGGTCCCTAAAAATCCCTGAGTAGATATTTTTCCAAACAATTCCTTGATCTTTAGCAATATCTTGAGATATGCCTGTTCTGGTCCTTTCTGCAGGATTGGGCTTGCTGGATAAAATTCGTATAATAGATCTTTGTCTTTTAGCCTCACCTGTAAGACTATTGTCTTTGGTTTTGAAGGTATCAAATATAGATAATTTTGTGCTTGATTTTACCTTCATTTAGTTACACCATAACATAATTTCCAATTTCTATGATACAATGTAAATAAACTAAAATATAATTATTTACATTATTACCGATTTTATGGTCTCAACCCTTAAATAATTTTCATTTTGGATCAATTTAATGAATTCTAGGAACCACAAGTATGCTCTATTACTTGTGGCCGCAGTAGCCATTACAGCAATTGGGGCAATGTCACAAGCATTTGCCCAAAATGTTAACGATGGTATGGACGGATATGTTAAAGGAACCAGTGGAATTTACACACAAAATCCTAACGAATGTTGGTTTGATGACGGAGAAGGCAACATGCTACCTTGTAAAGTAGATACAGGTGATATGGCATGGATGCTAACAGCTACGTCATTGGTACTTTTCATGTCTCCAGGAGTCGCATTCTTTTATGGCGGATTAGCCAGATCAAAGAATGTAGTCAATGTACTTGGTATGACCCTAGTTGTTATGGGATTAATATCAGTACAATGGGTTCTTTGGGGATACTCGTTAGCCTTTGCACCAAACGCAGATGAAGGCGCCAATATGTATATGGGAAGCCTTGATTATGCCGGATTCAATATGGTATCGCCCTATGCACCCTTAGGTGAAGTAGGTCCATGTGGAGACACTTGGGCAGCAGCGTACCAAATGAATGCAATGGTAGAGGGAGATGTTTGTAGTCTAAGTTGGCCCGGTACAGTTCCACATCAACTATTCGCAATGTTCCAAGGTACATTCGCAATTATTACACCAGTTCTAATTATTGGTGGAATAATTGACAGAATGAAATTTAGCGCCTTAGTAATATTCATACTCATATGGGCTACCTTTGTATACGATCCAATTGCACATTGGGTCTGGGGAGGTGGTTTCGTAGGAGGAGGCGCATTAGACCTTGATCCAGAACTATCACCGTCATTTGCATTAGACTTTGCAGGTGGTACTGTTGTACACATTTCTTCGGGATTCTCTGCATTGGCAGGTGCCTTAGTCCTTGGCAGAAGATTAGGATATGGCAAAGTCCCAATGGAGCCTCACAACATACCTTTGGTTGTACTAGGTGCATCCATTCTATGGTTTGGATGGTTTGGCTTCAACGCAGGAAGTGAAGTACAAGTAGACGGCATTACAGTAAGCGCATGGACAGTAACTAATACTGCTACAGGTATGGCAGTAATAACTTGGGTACTTGTTTCATGGGCTCATACAGGAAAGCCAAGTATCGTAGGAGCCGCATCTGGCGCAGTAGCAGGATTAGTAGCAATTACTCCGGCTTCTGGTTGGGTTGGTCCTATGGCATCAATAATTATTGGTATTGCAGCTGGTACAGTTTGTTATGCATGTATAGCATTCAAGAATGCACGAAAATGGGACGACGCTCTAGATGTATGGGGAGTACACGGAATGGGTGGTCTTACAGGTGCAATCTTGACTGGTACACTGGCTAGTCCACACATATGGGATACCGGAGACGGTATTGGTGCATGGACTGGTACTGCAGAAGGAATGGAACAGCAAGCAATTAGCATTATCGGCGCAGCAGTTTCAGTAGCTTATGCCTTTGGTGTTACTCTTGTAATCCTGAAAGTAATGGATACCGTTTGGCCTGGCGGAATCAGAGTCACTCCTAAAGAAGAGGAGATTGGTCTTGATTTGGCACAGCACGGCGAAAGAGCATACGTAAACGAATAGAAAACCACACTTTTCTTTTCTTTTCTTTTTAAAATAAATTAAATTACACATGATCAAAATTTAAATTAATTATGTTAATCACTACTACAGAATTAGAATCAACCCTTGAACAACCTAAATTGTTGGTAATTGATACTCGTTCGTTTAAGGAATATTCAGAGGGACACGTTCCAGGATCTGTTAATTTGGATCTTTTTGCATTTCACTGGATAGATACAACAAAACAAGGAATACAAAATTTTAACAAGCAAACAGAGATGATTTTTTCTTTTGTAGGTATAACCTCTGAAAAAAAAGTTGTTTTTTATGATAATGTATCTGGGATGTTAGCTGCCAGAGGTGTTTGGATGTTAGAATATTTTTCACATCCTGACGTATCTATTTTAGATGGTGGCATGACCAAATGGAAGGAAGAAAATCGACTAATCGAAACAAAATTAAACCCATTTCAACCCTCCAAATTTTCAGGAAAAATTAATCCTGAAATTATTTCCAGTTATGAATTTATTTTAAACAATAGTGAAAATCTGAACATTATTGATGCTAGATCTGAGGAAGAATATAATGGAAATATTGTAAGGGCAGCACAAGTAGGCCATATTCCAAAATCCATCAATATTGATTGGAACCTAAATCTCAATGAAGATGGAACTTTCAAATCTGATGATGAGCTATCCAAACTTTATCAAATACCAAAAGATTCTCCGATTGTGACTTACTGTCAGGGAGCTTATCGTGCGGCTAACACATTTCTGGCATTAAAGAAACTTGGTTTTAAAAACGTCAGTGTATATCTTGGTTCTTGGGGAGAATGGGGTAACAAACCAGATTTACCAGTAGAAAAATAATAAATTTATCTGTTTGATAAAAATTAATTATTTTTTGAAACTATTTCGCAAAACTTCATTAAGTGTACTTGAAAAGCTCACCGAACTATTCGTGGTTTGAATAGCTTTGGCCTAAATTAATCTCAATTTTTTTCTAAACCCTCATCAAGCATTATGGTAACTCTTTTAGCCATAATTAATAAGGTATGAATTTGATATTTAAATATAAAGTAGCATCTATCCTAGTGCCAACATCGTATCGGTGTCTAAATTAATAAACACCCCCATGTCTAATCTTTTTTATTTTTGAAATTAATTCCAAACAAATCATACCAAATCATTACTTTAGTCAGTACAGAATTTTTAGGCGTAATCTAGGGGGGTGTGTGTTGCTTTTTTACTGACAGTCAATAAACTAGTTTCACCTGTAATGTTATTCTAATTTTCTAAATCGTTTTGATAGGATTGATTTTTTGAAATCGCTAAAAAACTAGGAACTAATTACCATAACTCCAAAAATGGCAAATCCAAGCATAATGAGTGCAGGAATTAAAGTTATTATGGATTCTTTTGACATGACTTTTCTATTTCCTACTTGTTAATAGTCGTTAATATTCCCTTTTATGTAAATAATAATTTTCAATAATTCTAATTTTTTTTCTTCCAAGAATACGAATTGTAAACCATCTCTGGCACTAATTGTTTGAATGGTTGAGAACCGCCACCATACCATTTTGTAAAGAACTCATAAAGATGAAGTCTTAGAGACTGGATGTAAACAATCAAACCTTCAATCATCATGATTCCAATCTGTCCTCCGACAATAAGCACAAGAGCAGTTGGTGAATCAAGTCCTCCCAAGGACTCAAAGGCCTTGTTAACTGTAAGCAATAGAGAAGCGTGTACCAGAAGCATAATTCCTATTCGGGCATAGCTTATTGTATGCGCCAGACATTCAATGGTTTTTCCAAGTAAAACTTCCATTATGACACTTATCATATCTCCTCCCATCTCTGGATGTTTTTTGTTATGTTTTATTCCGCCAAATATCATTAATACAATACATGCAAGTATTATGACTATTGAAATTCTAACAATCAGCCATACAACTGCCCAATCTCCAACAATTACGCTAACCCAAGGAACAGCTTCTGTGTGAATCCTAGAATACATATTCATCACATCGTATCCAGAACCTATTGCTCCCATCATTACTCCGAAAACTCCTAACCACATGAACAAGTTTGGAATAGCCTCGAAGAACAGTGAATTTTTATCTCCATTTCTCCAATAATTGCTAATACGTAAAAGAAAAGCCCATCCTAAATGTATAACTCCCAGGAAAATTGAAATTTTGAGAATCATAATTACTTGGTCAAATGTTAGCTCTGCTACACTGATAGCACCAATCAACCACTCTATCGAATGAAGTGGCCCGCCTTCGTGCAACAAAGATTCAAAGGCTGCAAAGTGCTCTAAATGAAAACCAAACGCTTCTCCCTGAAAAACTCCTGCTATTGCAGCTGCAGCGCCAGACATTGCTAGCAACATTCCCCATCTTGATAGGGTTCCTTGCCCTTTGAATTTGAACAATAATCCCAATCCCATTAGCAATAATCCATGACCCAAATCTGCAAACATTAGTCCATAAAATATTGGCCACATTAGTGCAATCATCCATGTAGGATCAAATTCTCCTCGTCTTGGAATTCCTTGACTGTCGGTGATTACTTCATACGTTCTAACCCATTTAGGATTGTCTAAATAAACAGGAAGATTTGAAAGAGTCTCCTCATCTTTAATTTCTTCAGTTATTGATGTCCATTGACGTGTTATTTCATTGAATTTTTTTACCATTTTTTTGGGAATATATCCTTGAATGACAGCAAAATTTTTAGTACCTCCTGGCTTTCGTAAAGTTTCTAGAATCTCTTTTGCTACAAACGCATTTTCGTGCATTGTTAGAATTTTACCACGAATTTTTTTTGTGACAGAAGATAGCTCTTTTGAAATTGATTTGTGTTTTTCTGTTAGCTCCTTTATCTTCGCTTCAGCCAAAGTATATGCTCCACTAGGACTCTGAGGGAATTCCTTAGGTATACTAAATGGATTAGAATTAAGGGCTCGCATAACTTTGAGGATTTTATCAGAGTCATCAATATCAGAAATTATTATTATTGCCATTTTTTCTTTAGATTCAAAATCATACTTGAAAATTGATGCACCTTCTAATGATCGTTCAATCTCTCCATAATCTGAGGAATTAATGACAAATAGATTTACATAAAAATATTTCAAAGACCCAAAACCGCTTAAATCAACTTTTAGCTTGTTTGCAACTTGTAATGTTTCTTTTAGTGATTTGAATTCTTCTAAAGAATGATTTACATTTGAATTTTCTTCTAACAATTTAGCAGCATTAGCGATATCATCTGGAGTTTTCTCCAGGTCTGCTAACATATCTTCAATCTCATTAATGTCATAATTTTTCCTTTTAATCACAGTACCTTTGAAAAGAATCTCCATGATGCCAACTCGCAGAGGAATATTCAATCCCTTGATTATCTCTTCGAGAAATTGATGTGTTTTTTGGGCCCGTAAAAGAAGATCATCGATTTCAGGAGTAACTGTTTCATTTTCCATTTCCATTTTATGAAACCATTCAAACTCAGCCAGACGTGAAATGGCTTTTGGAGAATCGGTTCTTGGAAGTATAACGCTGCCCATCAAAAGTTCTGCAACAGTCATACTTCCCACGACCACTATTACATTATAATATCTTTCTAAGTCGAAATGGAAAATATGATTTTTTTTGAATTTTTTCATTTTCTCCCAAACATTAAAATCCATTATAGAATGATGACCTCATATTGGTATCTAATTCATCATTAGAACACGCTATTGATAAAATTCTTGAGAAAACAGAGAACGAAATTCTATTAGATCTAAAAAATTCAGATTCAACCTCAAAACAAACACTTGATGAATCACTTCCTAAACTAGAACAAGAATATGATCAAATTATCTCTAATGGTAAAAAAGAAGCTGATAAAATTGAGAAACAGATTACTGGAAGCTCTGATATTGAGGTCAGAAACAAAAAGCTAACCACTGTAGAGGAATCAATTGATAAGGTGTTTGCAAAAGCATTAGAAGAGATTTCTAATGTTGATCGTAGTGGCAATTATTCAAATTTAATTAAATCTCTTTTAGATGAATCAACTAGAATCTTGGGTACGACAGAGGTAATTGTTTTTACAAACTCCAAAGATAAGGACATAGTTCAATCCACACTATCTCAATATTCTGGAGCTACACTTTCATCAGAAACAATTGAATGTCTTGGTGGCGTTAAAGTAAAGTCAAAAGATGGTGCAATGACATTTGATAATACCCTTGATGCTAAAATTGAACGATTGAAGCCTTTAATTAGGAAAGACATAGCAACCCAATTTGGAGTAAGTAACTAGTATGGCTGCTAAGGGAAGAATAGTTTGGGTAAGCGGTCCGGCCGTTAGAGCAGACGGAAT
Organism: Nitrosopumilaceae archaeon; assembly: GCA_035527875.1. Classification (GTDB taxonomy): domain Archaea; phylum Thermoproteota; class Nitrososphaeria; order Nitrososphaerales; family Nitrosopumilaceae; genus Nitrosomaritimum. The sequence continues at coordinate 95,005 of DATKZR010000052.1, forward strand.
GTCTGATGCAAAAATGTACGAGACTGTAACTGTTGGAAATTCTAAACTTGTCGGTGAAGTTATTCGACTTACAGGAGATGTTGCATTTATTCAAGTTTATGAATCAACAAGTGGATTAAAACCAGGTGAGCCTGTAATTGGAACTGGAAACCCACTTAGTGTTTTACTAGGTCCAGGAATTATTGGACAAATTTATGATGGAATTCAAAGACCACTAAAAGAATTATCAAAAGCCTCAGGTTCCTACATAGGACGAGGTATTACAACCACCCCTGTAGATATGACCAAAAAATATCACTTTGTACCAACTGTTAGTGTTGGTGATGAAGTTACTGCTGGAAGTGTAATTGGCACTGTTCAAGAATCATCCCTAATTGAGAATTCCATCATGGTTCCTCCTGACCACAAAGGGGGAAAGATTACAAAAATTGTAAGTGAAGGCGATTATAATTTAGAAACTGAAATGGCAACCACTGAAAAAGATGGTAAAACTTTTCCTCTCAAGATGTATCACAGATGGCCTGTTAGAAAACCACGACCATTCTTAAAACGATATGATCCAACAATTCCACTTTTAACAGGACAACGTGTTATTGATACGTTCTTTCCAATTGCTAAAGGCGGTACTGGCTCCATTCCAGGTGCATTTGGAACTGGAAAAACAGTAACCCTACACCAAATTGCTAAATGGGCAGATTCTCAAGTTGTAGTCTACATTGGATGTGGAGAGAGAGGAAATGAAATGACAGAAGTACTAGTAGAATTCCCAGAACTCAAAGACCCAAGAACTGGAAAACCACTTATGGATAGAACGGTTTTAGTTGCAAACACAAGTAACATGCCAGTAGCAGCAAGAGAAGCAAGTATCTACACCGGTGTAACAATTGCTGAATATTACAGAGATATGGGTAAAGACGTTGTACTTGTAGCAGATTCAACTAGTAGATGGGCCGAATCCCTCAGAGAAATGAGTGGACGTTTAGAGGAGATGCCTGCAGAAGAAGGTTATCCATCATATCTTGCATCAAGATTAGCAGAATTTTATGAAAGAGCAGGCCGTGTGAGAGCCTCCGGCAGCCCTGACCGTGATGGATCAGTTACCTTAGTTGGTGCAGTTTCACCATCAGGTGGTGACTTTACTGAACCAGTAACAACTCATACAATGAGATTTATCAAAACTTTTTGGGCTTTGGATGCAAAACTTGCATACTCTAGACACTATCCATCAATTAACTGGATGAACAGCTATTCGGGTTACTTGGCAGACATTGCAAAATGGTGGGGAGAAAACATTGGTGAAGATTGGCTTAGTCTTCGAAGTGAGGCATATGGTGTTTTACAAAGGGAAGATACACTAAAAGAAATAGTTAGACTATTAGGTCCAGAAGCATTACCTGATGAAGAAAAATTAATTCTTGAAGTTGCAAGAATGATTAAGATCGGTTTACTACAGCAAAACTCGTTTGATGATGTTGACACTTATTGTAGTCCAGAAAAACAGTACAAATTACTAAAACTTCTTGTTAACTTTTACAAACGAGGACAACAAGCCATCAAAGAGGGAGCAACTTTAGCTGATATTAGAGCAATGTCAATTATTGGGTCAATACTAAAGGCAAGAATGAATATCAAAGACGATGAGATGCTAAAACTTGATCAATTAGATGTCGATATGCAAGAACAATTCAAAAGTATTACAGGAGTGAAAGTTCGAAATTGAGTGGAGAGGGTGGAGTTCAATACAGCAAGATTGCAGAAATTAAAGGTCCACTAGTAGTAGTTGATGATGTTTCAAATGCAGCATTTGATGAACTAGTAGAGATTGAAACAAATGAAGGAGAAAGAAGATTAGGTAAAGTTCTTGAAGTCGGAAATGGTAAAGCTATAGTTCAGGTATTTGAAGGAACATCTGGATTATCCATCTCTGGTACCAAAGCAAAATTTGTTGGAAAGCTCATGGAGATGCCAGTATCAAAAGAAGTACTTGGAAGAGTCTTTGATGGTCTAGGAAGACCAAAAGATGGACTACCAGATCCGATTGCTGATAAATTTATTGATATTAACGGAGAGCCAATGAATCCTGAACAGAGGGAATATCCTAAAGATTTCATTCAAACTGGGATTTCAGTAATTGATGGTATGATTACCTTAGTTAGAGGACAGAAACTTCCAATATTTTCAGGTTCAGGCATGTCCCATAACCTTGTTGCTGCACAAATTGCAAGACAAGCAAGTGTAGTTGGTACTCAAGATGACTTTGCGGTAGTGTTTGCTGCAATTGGGGTGCAATACAGTGAAGCGGAATACTTTAGGAGAAGTCTTGAAGAATCTGGTGCATTAAAGAGAAGTGTTCTTTTCTTAAATACAGCAGATGATCCTGCAATTGAAAGAATCATTACTCCCAGAGTTGCATTAACAGTAGCAGAGTATTTGGCCTTTGATCTTGGAATGCATGTTCTAGTTATTCTAACTGATATGACAAACTATGCTGAGGCATTAAGGGAAATCAGTGCAGCAAGAGAAGAAGTGCCAGGAAGAAAAGGTTATCCAGGTTATCTTTACACTGACTTGTCAACGATTTATGAAAGGGCAGGGAAACTAAAGGGTAGAAAAGGAAGTGTTACACAGGTTCCAATTTTATCAATGCCTTCAGATGATATTACTCACCCGATTCCAGACCTTACGGGATACATCACCGAAGGTCAAGTCGTACTTGGTAGAGATTTGTTCAGACAAGGAATTTATCCACCTATAAACATCTTGATGAGTCTTAGCCGATTAATGAAAGACGGAATTGGTGAGGGAAGCACAAGAGCAGATCATAGTGAAGTTTCCAATCAGGTTTATGACGCATATTCTAGAGCACAAGAAGTAAGGGCTCTTGCAGGAATTGTAGGAAAGGCAGGGTTAACTGAGATTGATTTGAAATACATGGATGTTGGAGATACATTTGAAAAAGAATTTCTATCTCAAGCAACTGATGAAAATAGAACAATTGAAGAAACTCTGACTACTTTATGGAAAATTGTTTCTAAACTGCCAAAGAATGAGATTACCAAAATCAAAGACAAGTACGTAGATCAATATTATCAGGAAAAGTAGCAAAATGTCATTTGGACAAAATGTAGCTGCGACAAAAATTGAACTTCTCAAATACAAAAAATCAAGTCAAGTTGCTACAATGGTTCAAAAAATCCTAGACGATAAGCGTAAGGTTCTCTTAAAAAACATCGAAGAAATGATTCAAGAAGCCTCAAAGGCAAGAGGTGGCATTTGGGATCCATTGCAAGATATTTACAAATCCGTTAATGAAGCATATCTTGCATTGGGAACAGGAACAGTTGACTCTGTTGCCGAATCAACACCACCGGTAATGGAAGTTGATATCACTGTAAGAAGAGTTGTAGATGTTAAAATTCCTGCACTCACTGTAACTGAAACCAATACAAAATCAATGCCTTATGGATTTGCAGATACAAACTCCTCAATAGATAGGGCAGCAAAACAAATCAAAGTATTACTTCCCAAAATCTGCAAAGCGGCAGAATATGAAAACTCTATCTTCAGTCTCGCAAAGGCACTTGAGAAAACCCAAAAATTACTAAATGCATTGGAAAATGTGATTATTCCACAATATAAGGAAAAAATCCGATTTATTCTAGCCACACTAGAAGAAAGGGAGAGAGAAGATTTCGCAAAGTTAAAAAAAGTCAAAGCTAAGATGGAAAGCAGGAAATAATGGCAAAAGAAGAGATCAAAAAACTACTTGAAAATTCTAAGAAGGAATTAGATAATGATCATGATAATTTCGTAAAATCTATTCAAGACGATCTTAAAACATTCAAAAAGAAAACCCTTGATCAAATTTAACGCTAAAACTTCATCATGATTTAAATATGGAATTGTGAGGAATTAAAATAGATGAAACCTATTGTTTTATTATTATCAGTTGCAGCCTTTACCTTGGTAGCGGCAGGTCTTACAGATATAGCATTTGCCCAAGAAGAGGAAGCTGGTGGTATGAGTGATGGCCTGAAATTTCTTGGTGCAGGTATTGCATTTGGAATTGCAGCAGGGGGTGCTGGTATTGGTTTAGGTCAAGTAGGTGCAGCAGGCCTTGCAGTAATTAGTGAGAACCCAGCCTTACAGTCCAAAGTATTCATATTCGTAGGAATGGTAGAATCAATTGCTATCTACGGTATTGTCATGATGTTTATTATTTTGGGACAGTAGATCCAATAATATATTCTAAAATTTTTAAAAATTTTCTTTTAATTATATTTTAACTGATTTACATCAAGTACTCGTCCACAATATCTGCACTTGAGAACCCTTCCTTCTTTGTCAATTACATCCATCACAGATTCAATGTGCTCAAGACTATTAGTAATGCAATCAGGATTAGAACAGCGAAATATCCTGCCTATTTCGTTTGGAAGTGAGACTCTTCTTTTTTCTACTAGCTTGTAATTTTTTATGATGTTAATTGTTGTCTTTGGTGCAATTACTGCCAATTTGTTAGTGTCATCATCAGCTAGGAACTTGTTTTCAACTTTGATAATATCTTTTTTCTTAAATTTTCCACTTGGTACATTCAATGCAATAGTAATGAGACTTCCATCTTTACCATCGATTTCAAGTGCTCCTAGCACCTGAAGGCCTTTTCCTACGTCAATGTGGTCAATTACAGTTCCTTCTTTGATTCGTCGAACCATTAGTTCGGACTCTTGCATCAGAATACTTTGTATAGTCACCAGTATATATTATTGAAAGAGTGAACGATTTCTACAACAAAGATATCATATCAATTAAAGACTATAACAGAGAACAATTTGAGAAGATCTTTGAGCATACTGAAAAGATAATGAATTTGGATCCAATAGCAAGGCGAGAAATTTGTAAAGGAAAAACCCTGAGTTACTTATTTTATGAACCAAGTACCAGAACTCGTCTAAGCTTTGAGTCTGCAATTGCCTCAATCGGAGGAAATTCTTTGGGGATCTCAGATATCTTATCATCCTCTGCCCAGAAAGGTGAAAGTCTAGCAGATACTGTAAAAATAATGTCGATTTATTCCGATGTACTAGTTTTAAGACATCCACTTGATGGATCTAGTAGATTTGCATCTGAGGTTTCATCAAAACCTGTAATTAATGCAGGTAGTGGAACTGAAGAACATCCAACCCAAGCAATACAAGACTTGTTTACAATTAAAAAAGAAAAGAAAAAGATTGATGGATTAACAATTGGAATTGTTGGAGATTTAAAATATGGTAGGACTGTTTACTCACTTTTGTCTGGCCTTTCAAACTATGATGTTAAAGTCCATTTAATTTCTCCAGAATCACTACGAATAAGATCCGATTCCGTCTATGAGGTAAGAAAAAAACTATCCTTTACTGAATCTACTGATATCGAGGAACATCTTGACGATCTTGATGTAGTGTATGTAACAAGAATTCAAAAAGAAAGATTCCCTGACGAAGAAGAATATCTCAAGGTAAGGGGAAGCTATGTAATCGGGCTTGATTTGCTAAAAAAGATGAAAGATGATTCTATAATTTTACACCCACTACCAAGACTAGATGAAATCTCTACTGACATTGATAACACAAAAAATGCAAAATACTTCCAACAAGCAGAATATGGGAAATACACTCGTGCGGCGTTATTGGGTTTAACTCTCAACGAAAATGGATTTTAAATAAATTAGAATACATAATAAAAATTCCATATACCATATATCTAAAGAGGATTCAAAAGAAAGTAGTTTGACTAAAACAAAAATCATGCCTATTTTTCCATTGGACTTGGTATTGTTTCCAAGACAAGAGTTACCACTCCGAATATTTGAGCCACGATACAAGCAATTAGTTGATGATTGTATGTTAGGTGATGGACAGTTTGGTGTGTGCTTGATTGATTCAAGTAATTTAATCGGGGGATGGAATGGACCAAAATCAATAGGAACGATTGTGAAGATCACCAAATGTGAAGATATTGAAATCGATGGAATGCAATTAAATATTCAAACAATGGGTCGAAGTAAATTCAAGATAAAAAAAATAATTCCGCCATCAATAGAACTCCCTGAAAATTATGACCCGTATTCTATTGAAGGGCATCAAGCAATATCAGACATTAATGAAAAATCGCATAATGATGAAAAAATGTACATCAGAGCAGAAGTTGAATTAATTCCTGAAATTGATGATAATATTTCATTGAATCAATGGGAGCATTTAGTTGACTTGTGGAAGAAAAAAACTGTAAAACAAGCCCTGCCTCAAGTTATTGAACCAGCTGCACTCGATCAAATTTTAACACAATATTATCTTAAAACTGATACTCCAACAATTGATTATGTCTATTCTTTGGCTGCTCTGGGTGCTCAGGATCCAATTGATTTGCAACCCATTTTGGAGGCCAATTTAATGGAAGAACTAATTCAAAAAATTGAGGAATTGATGACAATAAAATAACCCTAACATGTCAAAATGATATTGTCATTAACAAAAATTGTTATTCTTTTACTTGGAGCAGTTTTGGTGTTTCCTGTAAATAGTGTTTATGGTCATGGACTAGGCATTGATACAATATCATCGGTGGATATTCAGGGAAAAGAGATCTCAATCACTATTGAACTTCCACAATCTTTGGATAATTTTGAGGAAAAACAAATCACAATTACTGCAACTGATGATGAAACAAAGAAAAATGTAAAAAATGTCACCCTTCTAATTGGCCTATTTCATGAAAATCAAATGATATTTCGAAATTATTTTTTCACATCTGATGGCATTCTTTCAATTAACATAAAACCTACTCAAGAAGGAGAAATTACAATTAATGGAGAGCAAGACAATCTGCTAGGTGCATGGTATGGAACAGAATCAAATCCGCTTGAAATAACTGGACCTATCTTTAATTCCGGAGGCCTTTACAATTTTGAAATCGAAGTTCGAGGTATTGAGAATCCAACAAACATCATAGAGAACTCTGAGGTTTATAATGCAGATTTGAGCGTCGCAGAAACCACTCAATATTGGCAAAAAGATGCTCAAAGCCAAGATGTTTCTTTTAGGATAAAGTCATATTTTGATAAAATTTCTAATTTTGAATATGATTCAAAAAATAAGCAGGTAACCTTTGAGATGCCTTTTGATTGGAGTGAAAAGCAAATGTCTCACATTCCTGTTGTTCATGAGGAGGTTCATTTTCCTATAGACTTTACCGAATTTAGATCTCCTGGTTATACAGGGCAAGTAAATGGAATCGATTTGTTCAAATCATCAGTTACGATCGATGACTATACTGAAGAAGATGAGAGGATAGTTCATTTTATATTATTGCAAGACCATTTGAGATTTTTAAAAAATCAGATGAAAAAATCAGACGAGCCTTTACCTGACAAAATAATTTTTACATTATCTTCAACTGAAAAAATTGATTTTCCTCTTTCAGCTTATACAAGAAGTGAAGACTTTTTAGTAAATCTATCATGGGATCCCATTACCATTGAGCCAGATAAAAAAACAAAGTTTGTCTTTACAATAAGAGATGCTGCAACTAATCAACCATTGCGTAATTCAGACTATACATTTGTAATCTTTCAAGGAGGAAAAGAAATCCACAGAACAACTGGATTGGCACAAGTAGGTGGAGAATCAGAAGACTATTACTTTACAGAGGATCAAACAGGACCTACCATAATTCGATTTGAAAATATAAGAAATACGGGTCAGGAAACCGAATTTGGAATTCTAGTAGTCCCTGAATTTGGCTCTGTTGCCGCATTGATTCTCATAGTGTCTATGATGACAGTAGTCCTTGTATCCAAAAAAACTTTGTTTACTCTAAACCTCTAATTATAGCGCAACTAACTTTACGGTATCCATATTTTTGTTTGTTTGAAAATCTTTAGTTATAGTAGAGATTTTTTCTGCACTACCATCAATTACAAACAACTCCATGCATTTCTCTTTCTCGATCTTACTATGAAGATGTGTTGTAATCAGATCCTCAAAGTTATGGGTAATACCAGAAACAACATGATCAAACTCATCGTTGTGAACAACTAGTAAAATTGCATGAATATTTCCAGACAAGTCTGATTTCTGTTTTTGATCTGATACAAAGGATCTGATGGCTGCTCTTATGGCCTCAGAACGTCCAGAAAACCCCATGGATTTTTGAAGATTGTCTAATTCTGTCAGTATCTCGGCATTAAGTGAGATTGAAACTATAGGCATACGCCCAATGTTATTAATTATCTTATAAGTCTAGCAATTAAAGTTATTAAGATTTTATAAATTTATTAATAATTCTTCTCTATTTTGATTGTGAATAATCAAGTCAAATTTGCAATAATTGCAATTGTTGTTGTAATTCCTCTTAGTTCTTTTTCTGTTTGGGCAGGTGATTCTAGTTTACAATTAAGAGAGACTAATGGTTTTACAAAACTTCAAGCTATCTCCTCCTTTTACCCTCTATACGAATTTGCCCAACAAGTTGGTCAAGACAAGGTCGAAGTATACCTGCTAGTTCCAGAAGGTGTAGAACCACATGATTGGGAACCAACAATACAAGATGTACAACAGATGCAAAGCTCGGACCTAATCATAATTAATGGATTAGGATTTGAGAATTGGGTTGAAAATTTAGAGGAAATTAACTATCAAGGAATGGTAGTTGATACGAGTGATGGAATTGTAAAAAATAATAATAAATTTTTCAAAGAATCTTCTGAACATCAAAAATCCAATGAAAATATTCCTGAATCAGGAGATCCACATATTTGGTTAAGCCCAGTTCTGGCAAAAACCCAAGTCCAAACTATTGCAAATGCATTTTCAAAATTAGATCCTCAAAACCAAAAATTCTATCAGCAAAATGCTCAAAGTTATTTAGTTGAGCTAGATGGATTGGATTCAAAAATAAAAAATGATTTATCAAATTGTAATAAGGATTTTATTGCTTTCCACGATGCCTTTTCGTATTTTGCTTATGAATATAATTTACATCAACATACAATCATTTCATCAAATGATCCTCATGTTGAACCTACTGGTAAAACTTTGGAAAACATAATTAATATTGCAAGAGAACTAAAACTTGAAATAATTTTTACTGAAGATACAGTTGATCCAAGGATATCAAATGTTGTTGCAAATGAAATAAATGGAAAAATACTTGTTTTATCTCCATTAGAAATTTCTGGTGATGGAGATTATATTTCAAGAATGATTGATAATCTTGATAACCTAAAGGAGGCATTATGTTAAAAATTGTAGAAATTGAACATCTAACAGTTCAGTATCCAGACCTAAAGGCCCTTGATGATATCAGTTTTTCAGTCAATAAAGGTGATTTTTTAGGCATAATTGGTCCAAATGGAGCAGGAAAAAGCACTCTTTTTGCATCAATGCTTGGACTAAATACAAAATACAAAGGCACAATCAAATTTTTTGGGCAAGACATTAGAAAGTCAAAAGATTATCTAAAAGAAATTGGATATGTTCCTCAAAAACCATTCTTTGAGAAAAATTTTCCAGCCACTGTAAATGACGTTGTGAGAATGGGATTGAGACACGAATCTGATGTAGATAAGATTGATGAAATATTACAGCAACTCTGGATTCATGAATTAAGTAAAAGAAGAATTGGAGAGTTATCTGGTGGACAGCAGCAAAGAGTCTTTATTGCAAAAGCACTTGTTAATAACCCAAAACTTTTGATTCTTGATGAACCTGTAACTGGAATTGATAAGCAGAGCATTGAGCTTTTCTATAGTATTCTTAAAGAATTAAACTCTAAACAAAAAATTACCATAATCTGGTCATCGCATGATTTGGATGCAGTTAATTTGCTTGCAAACCATGTAGCCTGTCTAAATAGAACGTTATTCTTTCATGGTGTTTCTAATGAATTCTTTGAAAATGATGAACTTGTAAAACAGTATTCTGAAGCATCAATGCAGGAACACATGCATCATCATTAATCATGTCCTTTGAAATTCTCACCTTTAGCTTTATGCACAGAGCACTCATTTCAGGAGTTGCCATTGCAATCTTGTGTTCTGTAATCGGATTATTTCTTGTTCTAAGGCGGTACTCTTTGTTTGGTGATGCGATAGCTCACTCTTCTTTTGGTGGGATTGCTTTGGGTTTGATGGCCGGAGTTTATCCTCTTTGGACTGCTTATGGGGTTTCGTTGGTTAGTGCCTTGATAATCACTAGAATCAAAGAAAAATACAATATATCAGGGGATGCCTCAGTTGCAATTCTTTTATCATCAGGAATAGCTGTTGGGCTCGTAATTATCAGTATTTCAGGGGGATTTACCATTGATATCTTTAGTTTTCTATTTGGTAGCATACTTTTGGTAAGTGTTAATGATACAATTCTTATTTTATCATTGACCGGAATTATTCTTATTGTTGTTTTGATGTTGTATAGGCAATTGCTCTATTCTACATTTAATGAAGAGCAAGCCAAAGTAAGTGGCATTCCAGTTGAGAGAATTAATTATCTAATTGTCTTTATGGCTGGATTAACTGTAGTCACTTCAATTCAATTAGTGGGAGTTTTGTTGATTTCAGCATTGTTTGTAATTCCAAATGTCACTGCAATTATGTATGGAAAGGGATTCAAACAAACGGCCATTCTTTCAATATTCTTTTCAATATTTTCTGTTGTTACAGGAATTTTAATTTCTTATATTTTTGATATTACTCCTTCTGGAACAATTGTTTTGCTGTCAATTGGTTTGTTTGCTGGGACTTTGGGAATAAAATCTTCAGGTTTGTTATCTAGGAATTAATTAACAAGTTTAATCTTCTTTTGTCTTTAATACTTTTTACAAAAAATAATGATGTAGCTACTATTCCCATGGCAATTAATGGTGAAGCAAGTTCAGTATATTTTAATTCAACTTTATCTGTTGTTTGTATTTGAGATGCCGCAAGAGGAACTTCTGTAATCTTTACCATTCCCAGCTTGTTTCCTTGTTGTTCAACAAACCAAACATTGTCTTTATCATCTGAGGTCATAAACTGTACAAAGGATGTTGCAGTAGGAACTGGAACTTCAATCAAATTTTTGTTATGTGGATCGTATGCTGCAATGTTATCAACGGTATGTTGAGCAAACCAGAGATTGTCATATCTGTCAAAGGCCATTCCAAATGGAAGTGCATCTTGGTCTAGTATCGGAATTCTATCAAAAGTCTCTAAAATTGGGTTAAATTTGACAATTCCTGCTCCTATATGCTCTGCAATCCAAAGATTTCCTTGCTTGTCAAAGATTAATGCCTCAGGTCCTTGCAGGGGCTTGTCATCTGAAAATTCCGTAATTTCATTATTTTCTGGATTGATAAATCCTACTTTGCCAGGACCTGTTTCTGTAAACCATATTTTTCCTTCATCATCAATGGTCAATGCAAACGGCAATGATCTTTTTGGTAATTGAATTTCTTCAAAAATATTTGATTCTGGAATAAACTTCAAAATCTTATCTTTATTGATTATTGCAATCCAGATGTTTCCATCAAAGTCTGCTTGGATAGAAGTAGTTGTACTGGAATCAATTACTGGAGCAATTTTTGGCAAAGTAACTGTAGTGATTTCTGTACTCTCTGGATCAAAGAATCCAATTTGATTCCTTGGTGGGTCATTAAACCAAATCTTGCCATCATTATCTCTAGTTAGCATCACTGAAACTGCCCCATCAAAGGAATATGAGGTAAATTCTTGAGTATCAAGTGAGAATTGCCATAGTCGTGGTGCAGTTGGATCACTTATCCAAATAGAGTTTTTCCCATCATACAGTGGATATAATGGTTTTAAAGATTCAGGGAATTCATATTCTATAATTTCTGTTTGAAGATCTACTAGTCTTGGTTTAACAACTAAATTCATAGTAATAGATTCGTTTGCGTTTTGAACTCTTTGAATTTCAATTTCTGTTTGCCACTGTCCTGAAAATCCAAACGTCAACTCTCCTTGAAACTCTGCTGGAATACTTTCGTCTTGTGACGTCTTTGTCATAATAACTTCAATTGGTGAAATATTTCTTTGTGGATTTGAAATCTTTACTTTAATTTTATTTACATCCTGCAATTGTTTATTTTCAAAATCACTAATCTTTACTAGAATGGTGTTTGTACCACTTGAAAACGGTGTGATTTCAATATCAAATTTTGCACTTTCAGAAAACTCTATTGTTCTATAATCATACAACACCTCTTGTGCATCAACCTTTTGAATTTCTCCTGCAGGTAATGTTCCATTTGTAAGAAGAGCTACTACACCTAGCAAAATTATTCCTAAGGCAGCGTCTACCTTTAATGATCTTTTTAATTTCTTGTGAACTGAAATTGAATTTGAATCAAATCCTTTCTCAGCAGACTTTTGAACTTTAAACTGAGAGAAGCCACCCAATCCAACCATAATTGCAGCAATAGCAATCTTTACAACGATTAATTTTCCATAAATTGATTGAGTAATTATCCCTACATCACTTTCTAAAAGCCACATTAAGGATGGACCAGTAATTATTACAATTCCTACTGCAATGATAAAAGCAATAGAAAATCTTGGGATCATTACAAGAGACATTTTTTCTCTAACAGTTACATCTAATTTTGAAAACGTTGGAAGTAATGTAAACACAAAGTAAAAAATCCCACCGATCCAAATTGCCGCAACTAAATTATGCACATAATCTAAGGCAACAGCTGCTGCCTCTCCACTTGCCGAACCATGCCCTATCATAGTTGTTGTTCCAATTAGGGCAAGGGATAGCACTAACATTGGAATTTGATTCTTTTTTGTAATCTGTTTTTTTCGATCCATCCAAAACCATACTCCCAGCAGAATAATGGTAATTATCATTCTGATTAGCCACAATGTTCCAAAGGTTGTTTGTATCGCATCAAGGGCTGAAGTCTCTAATCGTAAAGTTTGCACGGCAAGCATTGCAATGTTTGATGCAAAAACGGTCATCAATCCAATTCCAGTTAAGATCATGAATTTTTCATGGTGAAGAGAATTTACTTTTTCAATTTCTTTTCTAATTAGATTTTTATTTTGAGTTCCCCAAATTAGCATCGAAGCAATAACTGAGCCTAAAACTATGGTTTGTCCTGCCAGTCCTGGAAATCTAGCACCTGCTTCAGGAAAGAATAAAATATCATAAATTGACTTTGGGCCATCTATTGGAATATCAATTTTTGCATTTCCTACCCCAAAAATAAAAGCATCAGAGACTAGATGACCGTCAACTTTTGAAAGGACTTTGCTTGTTACAGTATAAGATCCATCTTCAAGGGGAAGCGTGGTGACAATTAGTGAGTTTTCTCCTTGATAGTATTGAGAATCTTTGTTATCGATTTGATCACCATTATCATCAAGAACTTTTAGCGAGCTAAAGTCTAACTCTATTGGCTCTGAGTAAATTACAGTTATCTTAGTTATCCCAACTGGTGCATTTACTGCTGAGGAGGGATTGGTTTCTTCTGTAAATGGATGAGCTGAAGCAAATGGTAAAGAAATTGATAAAACTAGCAAGGAAATAATCAGAATTTTTCTCATTTAATCTTCAAATTCTTGCTGATAATTTAAACAATTTTCATTTGGTTCAAAATTTGTATCACTCCAAGTAAAGATAATAACATGTCCAGTTAAAATTATAGCCATGAAAGCTGTTATTTTGAGTTTTATCGCGTTATTGTTTTCAGTAGGTCTTGTGTCATCTGCTTTTGCTCACACTACAGTAGAAATTGACCCCTATGAGATTGAAATAGGATGGGGAATAGAACCACCAGTTGTTGGATTTAGAAATGATTTTGTTTTTGAAATTAGTGAACCAGGTGATAATCCGGGAGTAAAAGTTGGAATCAAAAATGCCTTCAAAAATCTGGAAGTTACCGCAAAGTTTGGTGGCGTAACTAAAGTTTTAGATATTGACTCAGATCCAAGGCCAGGCCACTACTTTTCTCATGTAATTCCAACGAAAACAGGCTCATACTCAATTCAACTCAAAGGTGACATTAATGGAATTCCGGTAGATGAAGAAATTCCCGTTGAAGATGTAGAATCTACAGCAGTTCTAGACTTTCCACCAACTAGCGGTACAGGTTCTGATCAAGATATCGTTGCTATGAAAAGTGCAATATCTTCACTGCAACGGGATGTTTCCTCTTTAAAATTTGATTCTGGAAGCGATGGCTCATCTGAAGGTGCGGCATATGACTTTGCAATTCTTGGTTTGTCCATTGCTGCAGCAGCTATAATCTTGGCAGTAATTGCTCTAGTAAAAAGAAAATAGAAAAAGAGTGAGTTCCTAAAGTCTTGGAATAACTCTAGTTTTTGCAGTTACTGCGACGATGCTTATGATTGAAACAGCTAGTATCATCATTGCAACTGTTCCGAATTCAGGAACAACTTTTGCAGTTGCAATTGTACCTACTGGTCCAGTCCAATCTTCCTCAGCACCTGGGACGCCAACACCTAAGGAAACTATTTCGACATCTATTGGATTTTCCTCAGATCCAACGGCATCAACTTGTATGCTGTCAGACAATTTCATTGCATGTCTTGTTTCTTGGTAGATTACTTTGCCATTTTGTGTTGCAGTAATTTCATAGTTGACATGTAATTCACTTAATTCTAGGTCAACTTGAGTTCCGCCTTTTACAGCTGAATCCCTAATGGATACCATTAGTTCTTCATCTTCGCCGTCATCTGCTTCTGCTTCTTGAACAGTTACAATTCCCATCATCCATGGGTGAACCATACAAAAGTATGGAAATTCACCTTCTGCTTCAAATGTATGTGAGAAGGTTGTTCCTGCCATGAACAAACTGGAATCAAAGACACCAGATGGTCCATCGGCTGCACTTCCAGCGGTAACGGTGTGAGCTGCCGAGTCATCATTTGACCATGTCACCTCGCCGCCTACATCAACTGTTACCTCATATGGTATGAAACATTCGTTTGATTTTTCACATCCTGGAGTTGATGTCCCTTGGGGAGTGCTTACAGTTGCAGTTGCATGATCTGCAAATACAGAGCCTGTAGTCATGCTAACTACAATAGCAAATAATACGAAGAAAGAGCTTATCGCTATAGTCTTCATTAACAAGAATAGTTCTTGGCATACATAAAAACCTCTCTAGAATTTTCAGAATTTGATTTTAATTTTTTCTAAATTGGTACAATTTTAGAATTCCAACCGCAGGAATCCCGGCATACATTCCAATATTTAACAAAATCAAAGAGATGCCATATCCCAACATCTCTTGTTCTGAATCAATCTCAACATGGTTTAGAATGGTAAGTGTTGTTAGCATTGGTGCAAGTGATAATTTCACACCTTCTTTGAAGATGGGGTTCTCTCTTTCCAAGTCAGCAATTCCTGGCGAAAAGGAATAATAAAATTCGTTAAATATTGTCATAAATGAATTTCCTGATTCAGTTTGAAGAATTGTATTATCTCTTAATTCTCTGAGTTGTTGAACTTGCGGTGCAAGCTCGGATCCATACGTTGCAGTTGCAATTAGACATCCTCCACCATTATCATTTACTGGAGGTGGCGTATCTGGCTGTGCATTAGCTTCTCCCACTATAATATCAAAAGAAACTTTTTCAAGTGGGATTGGTTGAAACAAAATTCCTTCAATTCCAAATTCAAAAGTGTATATGCCATCTTCCTGAAATTCATATTTCAAATTTTTCAAAGTGCCCTCAGAAGTATGACTTAATTGAGTTGGTCCCCAAATAGTTTCACCGTCTTTTGAAACTGAGAGTTTCCAGTCAATATGCTCTTGTATTTTTTCCGTTTGCGGATTAATAAAATCAGTTTTCAATGTGGTTAATTGACCTGGAGCAATTTCATCATATGATATTTTTACATCTAATGTTCCTTTTTCTGTAGGCAAAGTCTGGGAATTTGTTTGAGCAAAGGCTGGTGTAGTCATGAGAGAAATTAACAATAATGCAATTAGAAATTTCATATAATCTCTTTTTTACTACCATAAATAAAAATTACACTAAGAACCATCTTGAGAAATTTATTAACGTGATAATTCTATGCCATCTTTAAATATGGAATTACCGCATGATCATTATTGTTAATTAAGTTTGCCTTAATTATTGCTGTAATTGGAATCTTTGCACTTCCAGCTTTTACTTCTAATGCATTTGGACACGGACTTGGGGGAGATCAGGCCGAACCACTTACTTTTGGAAATATGGAAGTAACAGTTCGTACTGAACTGACTCCATCAGACATTACTGTTGGTGAAGTTGATGATGTAAATATGAAAATTCGCTTCTTTGATACATTAACAGATACGACACTTGAAAAAGTAACATACCGAATTGAGGTATGGCAAAGCGGAGATCTTTTAGCTAGAAACTTGTTTTATGATGCAGATGGAATATTAAATGTACAAATTAAACCCAAACCTGATTGTAAGGAACTAGATTTATGGAGATGTACCATTTATGGTGGCTCTGAACACGCTAGTGCTCCTGGGGCGCTATATGTGCAAGGTGAAGGTAGACCATCAATGACAGGTCCAATATTTGTTCAAGGAGGACTATACAACATTAGAGTCGATATTGAAGGTGCTACCAGTCCTAGAACAGTTCTTGCTACCTTACTTAGCTATAACACTTTTGTTAGTATTGCACAAGAACAAGACTTTTTCATCCAAACCGCCAATGCCGAAGAGATTCCAGTAGTTGTAAAAACTTACTACGATGAGGTGGAGAATTTCAAATTTGATTCATCTGATAATTCAATATACTTTGATATGCCATTTGATTGGAGTCCAGGATATGTTGACTTGGTTCAGGTAGTCCACGAAGAAGTCAGAGTACCAAAAGACTTTGCACCATATGCAGAGGGAAAACAATTCAAAGGATATGTCAACGGAGTTGAAATTGATCAAAGGGCACTTCTAAATGATCCATACTCATTTGAGGA
>DATKZR010000053.1:0-4811 GCA_035527875.1 Nitrosopumilaceae archaeon
TTGAAAAAGAGGTTGGATGGAAACCTGCATTCTCTTTTGATTCGGCTTTGCAAAATACTGTCCAGTGGTATCTTGATAACCAAGATTGGTGGGAGCCACTTGTTGATGAGACAACGTTGCATCCACAGCCTTGGACGCTTAGCTGGAAATGAGATTTTTAGTTACAGGATCTGCAGGATTAGTAGGCCAACGTGTTGTACATGACCTTGTAAAACAAAACCACAAAATTTATTCAATTTACCATGATGAAAAGCCAATAGATGGGATTCCTGTTAGTTTAGATCTTACTGACTGCGAAAAAATAAAACAAATAGTACAGAAAATAAAGCCAGATGTTATAATTCATCTTGCTGCCTTGACAAATGTTGATCTTTGTGAGACAGAAATAGAATTGGCTCGTACGATAAACGCAAAAGCTACCCAAACTTTGGCAAATGAAGCTGCAAAAATTAAAGCATTTTTTGTCTATATATCAACTGACTATGTATTTGATGGTATACAAGGTATGAAAAACGAAAATGACATTCCAAATCCACTAGGATATTACGGCAAAACAAAACTGGAAGGTGAGGTGTCATTAAACAATTTAGCGTCAAACTGGGCAATTGCAAGAACAAGTACTCCTTTTGGAGTCCATTTAAAAAAAAAGAGCTTTCCGCTTTGGGTAAAAGAAAACCTGGAGGAAAATAAAGAGATTAAGGTTTTGACGGATCAATTTACTTCTCCAACCTATGTCCCCAATCTATCTAAAATGATAATTGAAGTTGCAACAAAACAGATCAATGGAATAATCCATCTTGCAGGATCTACTAGAATTTCACGATATGATTTTGCAGTATTGATTGCAGAAAAATTTGACCTTGACAAGTCTTTACTCATACGGGCAAAAACAGAAGAAATGAGTTGGAAAGCAAAGAGACCAAAAGACTCTTCACTTGATGTGACAAAGGCTGCAGAACTCTTAGATGAAAAACCGCAGACAATTCAGCAAAGCCTTGGGCGATTCGTTAATGAAATGACAAATTAATGATCTATTTTATATGGGATTTAATTTTTCCAAAAAGAATTGAAAGGAATCATTCTACACGGTGGTCATGGAACAAGACTAAGACCACTTACCCATACAGGACCAAAACAACTTTTACCGATTGCAAACAAACCAATGTCACAATATGCGCTAGAGGACCTAAAGAAGGCAGGCGCAACTGAGATTGGAATAATTATTGGGGATGTATATCCTGAAAAAGTCAAAGAATATTATGGGAATGGAGAAAAATTCGGGGTAAAAATCACCTACATTTACCAAGACCAACCAAAAGGAATCTCTCACGCTATTGGTTTGTGCGAGGATTTTGTTGGTGAGGACAAATTCATTGTGTATCTTGGGGATAATGTTTTGAGAAAAAATTTGATAGATTACACAAAACGCTTTGAATCATCAAGTTCTGATGCTATGATTTTACTTTGCGAAGTAGACGATCCTTCAAGGTTTGGTATTGCAGAAATTGATGGAAAAAACATTACAAAAATATCAGAAAAGCCAAAAGAGCCAAAATCAAACCTTGCCGTAATTGGAATATACTTTTTGACGCCAAAAATATTCGATATTATTAAAATCCTAAAGCCCTCCTGGAGAGGAGAGTTAGAAATTACAGATGCTTTACAGTTGTTAATGGATGAGGGATACTCTGTAGAATATGATACAGTAACTGGCTGGTGGAAGGATACTGGGACGCCTGAGGATATTATCCATGCAAACAAGCTAGTTTTAGATTCGATTGGTACAGAAAACCAGTTTCTAATTGATAGTGATTCTGAGATAAAAAATAACATTGTGATTGGAAAAAATACTGAAATCTCGCGAGATTCTTTTGTCACAGGCCCTGCAATAATAGGAAAAAACTGCAAGATAGGACCTAAAGTAAGATTGGGTCCTTATGTTAGTGTGGGCGATAACTGTACGATAAAGCACTGTAACATTGAGGATACTATAATTATGGATGACTGTAAAATTGATGCCAAAGTTGACTTGTCATGTAGTATCATTGCACATGGAGCAAATATCGAAGATAACAAGACACCAAAAAAGCACCAGTTTTTGCTAGGCGAGAGATCTCAACTAAAACTCTAAACCCGTAATACAGAATTTGAAAATAATTTTATGTTGAATTTTTCCCCATTTCAACCCACATTTCTTTATGAATAAAGCTGTTCATCTTTGGATTGTACTCGCTAATCATACCATACCCACTTTTTCCTTGGGTAAGCGGATATTCAAAGTATAACGCTATGAATATTTTTGTTTGTCCCTCTTGAGCTTTTTGAATTAATTCACAGTCAATAAAAAACCAATAATGCTTTTCCATGGTTGGAAGCATTGGGCCCAAATTAAATTTTTCAACATCTTCAGAATTTAATACATCTTTACTCATCATTTCAGTATCTATCTTAAATGAGGCCTTGAGATACGTTGAGGGAAGTTCTCCATAGTTTTTTAATGTAACATCAAATTGGTTTTTACCATTGGCCTCCCCCATAGCCTTTATACTATTTACAGGTCCAATCCAAGGGCGAAATCTAAACTCCATTTGATGTGCACTTAGCTTTGCTGTAGTTTCAAACTGCTTGATTGTTTTCCATAATAGAGCTACTAAAATTATAGTTGCAACAGCAGTTCCAAGACTCCCAATTACTGTGAGAGTCTCCATGTCCACCATACTCTAATAATTAGAATTGTGGTGGATATACTTTATGGATTCAATAGTTGAAATATTCCAAAAAAGCCTATTTTGTAAGAATATCAGAACCACCCACGAGTAGACTCTGAGTTATCTCCTCGAAATATTCATGAATCATCTCTCCATTTCTAGTCATCATGATTCAGCCCAGTTCCCATTACATTTGATGCATAGTCCCCTATAGCCATTATAGCGATCATCCCACAATAACCATGCTGAACTTTCCTCGCATATGTTACATGAGATTTTTTCCAAGTATTTCATACTATAATGTCGCCACTTTAGGATATATCACTAGGTTAGAGAATTTGGCAACAAGTTAGCTGTTTTGCTAACGATTAGTTATCTTTGCATTTGCCAATACAATGGTATGATGGTGACTCCAAAAATAGAGGGAAAAATGGAAAATCTATCCCTTACTGAGACAGAGTCTTTTTTGAATGATAACATGATCTCATTTGAGGAGATCTCTCAAAACTATTGTGTGGGAATAGTAGATGTAGTAGATTCTACGAAAATCGTATCAAAACTCTCGCAAAAAGAGGTTGCAATCTATTATAGCGTGTTTTTAAACACCATTGGCTATATTGCCCAAAGTCATGGGGCAAAGGTTGTAAAAAATATTGGAGACGGGGTCTTGTTTTATTTTCCAGCAGATTCCACTAAAAATCCAAAGTGCCCCCTAAAGTGTGCCACAAAGATGCTAGAGGCCTCTGAGATGATGAACAAGATATTTCAAAAGAGAAAAATGCCAAAGATTCAGTACCGTATAAGCTTAGATTATGGGCCACTAATGATTGCAAAATACCAAACTTCATCTTGCAAAGACATCTTTGGTCCAACTGTAAATCTATGTTCAAAGTTAAATCGCATTGCAAAACCAAATGGCCTTGTAATTGGCAGCGACATGTACCAGGTGGTAAAAAAATCAAAACAATACCGATTCCAAGAAGTCAAGGGATATCAATCAGCCCATAAACAGGATTATCCTGTTTATTCAGTCGAATCCCGATGAAAAAGTTTTGTACCAGATGTAATTACTACATTTTATGAATCATAATTTAGAGGACTATGCACAATATTTTCTCGAAGTCTCAAGTGAGCAAAGATTAAAGATAATTCAACTCTTAGATGAAAAAGAGTATAGGCTATCAGAATTAACAAAGAAACTTGACACAACAAAACCAGAAGTTCACCGTAATCTTGAGAGGCTTGAAAAATCTGGATTTATAGTTAAAAAAGTAAATGCCCATTTTGAATTAACAACACTTGGGCAAATGGTTCTAGGCTTGATTCCAAATCTTGCCTTTATAATAAAAAATAAAAAATATTTTTTAAATCATCCAATTAATTCACTACCTCACAAGTTTATCTCAAGGTTTGGAGAGCTCTTTGAGTGTAAACTATTGAAAAGTTATGTTGATGTTTTTGAATACTGGAAAAAAATCTATGAGAATTCCGAAGAACATATTTACAATATTTTGTATGATGTGCCTTACTTTGATGACTTTACAAAGCCAATATTAAACAGGCTATCAAATGGTGTAAAAATAAAATCAATATTTTATGAAAAAGCAATGGTTTCAAGCGCTAGAGGAGAAGTGGTCAAAAAACTAAAAAAATACATTGACAATGGCGACATTCAAAGAATGATGACAAAAAAAATTGGTGCTGCAGTAATTTTGAACGAAAAGCAAGCATGTCTTATTTTTCCAAACGCAGAGGGAAAACTTGATGCAGGAAATGCGTTTGTGGGGGAGAATCCTTTGTTTCATCAGTGGTGCTTTGATTACTTTAATTATTCCTGGTACAATGCGACTCCGTTTGTGGCAACAAAACTTGAATCATCCTAAGTAAAACTCTCGCCTTCGGTCTTGTACTGGTTTTGATCAAATGTTAATCAAAATATTTTTGAATTTCAGGACCTCTCCAATAGCCTCATATAATGTGAATAAAAATAGGCAATATGTTCAAGTTTCGAATAATCACATTTTTTATTTTCATGGGGATTTTTTCGCTTTCTTTTCAAATTGGAGCAACATCTGAGGTAAACCCTGATGAGGCAAATGATTT
>DATKZR010000054.1:0-18641 GCA_035527875.1 Nitrosopumilaceae archaeon
CAACCGTACAAAACATTCAAGCATTCAACGATAATGTAAATGCATTTGCTGATTTGAATAAAAACATTGTCCAGTCATGGACAAACCCATTCACACAAACAAACTAGTGTGAGTGATTTTTTTTATTTTTTGGAAAAAATAATTTCAAATTCATTAATAATAAAAAAAGAAGGGGATTATCCCTTCATCTTACCAATTTTACGTTTACAGGGGTTGGTCTTGATATAGTATTGGCTACTGGCGATGCCTTTCTTGCAAGATCAATTAACTCCTGTAGAGTTTCATCAGATGCATCAGACTCTATCTTAAAGGAAATGTTTATTCCTTGATATCCAGGATTTGTATCATCTAATTGGAGTAATCCTTGAAGATCAATGTCTCCTTCTAGTGTTGATTCAATCGAATCAATCTTTACTCCTCTGGCTGCTGCATGAGCAACTAAACTAGTTGTTACACATCCTGCTAACCCTGCAAGTAGATATTCTACAGGATTTGCACCTTTATCTCCGCCTAAGAGAACTGGAGGTTCATCTTTGACGAACGTGTGAGGTTTGCTTCTGGTGTGAGTTTGGCATGCACCATAGTAGTCAGAAATGGTGGTGTGGTTTTCAGTTCCATCAACCCACTTGTTCTGTGCACGGAAATTGAATTTTGCAATTTCTGGGTTTTCTTTGATGCTGTCAATCGTTTCAAAAAGTTGAGTGACATTAACACCATTTACTATTTTTGATATTTGTTGTGGCATAGAATTCACCTATGCTACTCCTGGAATGATTGTCATTCCTTCTCTAATGATCCCGTTTTTAAGACCATTTACCAAACCCTTGAGGATTTGGGCTTCTTCTGATTGCTTATTGGAAATAGAATTAAAGGCCGTAATCCAATCAGCTAATTTTGTTTCGATTGTTGGTTGTTTTATCATGTTTAGTGATATCATGATATCATATATGAATCTTCTTATTTATGATATCATGATAGCATATAATATATAGATGTAGGCATAAATGATATCATGACAAAGGATGTTTTAGTTCGGGGATTTGCAGATGACATTCATGCAAATTTAGGTAAAAAGGCAGATCAGATGGGAGTATCAGTTAACTCTATTGTGAAAGATGCTGTAGATCAATGGCTTGGCAAGAAAACACATGTTCCACATGTTCATGACATGTTAATTTATGCTGATGATAAATCAATGAATAATTTTCTAAAATCTTTAGACAAGATGGCAAGCGATAGTGAATGGTTCAAATCCTTTGCTGCTCCACCAAAACATCATACAGAAAAAATCTTATCCAAACTAAACTGGTATAATGGCACAGTAAAACCTTACAAACCACATGGAGCTGATGGTTCAAAGTATTGTGGACAAGTAATAGAAAATATTGTCAAAGAATCCAAGAAAAAACCACTTTGTTGCGTTGACTTTGTAATAACTGATATTGCAAAAAATTCATTTGGTCATGCATTGGAGCTTGAAAAGGTATATGATGAATCAAGATTACCAGGATTGATGTTTTGCCCATACAAATCAAGTGATTTAATGAGATCTGATATTACTGATATGGTGGAATTGTTTATGATGCATGATAGGATTTTTGTTGTTAAAAATGATGATATATACAGACTACACATTACAAAAGAAAGTATTCATAAAATATTTTTAAATTAGATGGACTGGTAAGGAATGGAAAATTTTGAAGAATATATGTTGGATATGATGAGCAAGGCCGCTACTGCATTAATGCTTTCAGTTGGACATAGAACAAAACTATTTGATTCAATGTCTGATTGTACCTCAATGACATCACAGAAGCTAGCCGAAAAATCAAATCTCAATGAAAGATATATCAGAGAATGGCTTGGTGCAATGGTTACTGGAAAAATTGTGGATTATGACCCTTTCAGTAAAACCTATTCACTTTCAGAAGATAAAGCAAAACTGCTCTGCAAAGGAGGCTCTTACAACTTTGCCTCTTCAATGCAGTGGATTCCAGCCTTGGCTTTTGTGGAAGATAAGATTGTAAAGTGTTTTGAGAAGGGTGGAGGTGTGCCATACGAATCTTTTCACAGATTTCATGAAGTAATGGCCGAAGAGAGCGGTCAAACAACATTGCCTGCTCTAGTCGATAGTATTCTCCCCCTAGTTCCAAATCTAGTAGAGAATCTAAAAAAAGGAATCAAAGTTCTAGATGTTGGATGTGGAAGTGGTGGTGCACTAAACCTTTTGGCTAAAAATTTTCCCAATTCTCATTTTACAGGATATGATTTTTCAAAAGAAGCAATACAAAATGCAATTAAAGAATCTAAAAAACAAGGACACAAAAATACTTCATTTGAAATTCAAGATGTGGAGAACTTTTCAAAAACAGAAAAATTTGATCTTGTTACGGCTTTTGATGCAATACATGATCAGGCAGCACCTGCCAAAGTTTTGGAAAATATTAAAGCAGTAGTAAAGAATGATGGAATATTTTTAATGCAAGATATTGGATCCTCATCTCAGCTAGAAAATAACCAGACACATCCCCTTGGACCATTTTTGTATACTGTATCATGTCTTCATTGCATGACTGTATTCCTGGCCCTTGATGGTCATGGTTTAGGTGCAATGTTGGGGAAAGAAAAAGCCATTGAAATGCTAAAGGAGGCAGGATTTTCAAATGTGGAGATAAAACAACTTCCTCATGATCCCATCAACTACTACTATATCGTAAAGCCTTGATGATAGGAAACAAAGGGGTTCCTTCCCAAAAAATAATTTCAAGTTCAAATCCTGCTGGGCCCAGCTATCAAATTGGGGATAAGATGAGATTCATTTAGGCTCAACTAAAGGAGGCTTATTTTGAAAACACAGTATGCTTTTCAGGTATACTCCAACCTCTTTTTAGAAATTTTGCTTTGTGTTCTGGTTTTACACATGCAGAACTTCCGTCATATTTTTCGACGAGTTGATAGTCTTCATTGCATTGGATAAACCTCGGTTCTACTCCTCTGTTCGTTTGCTTTTTTGGTGGTAGAAACTGCGAGTCATAACCCATGACGATTCCACAATATTGTGTGGGTGCAGGAGCTGGAATTATTGTAAATCCGCTTACTTCAATTTCATGAATTCCTGGTGCAAAATCAACTGTTACCAAGTTACTGTCTTCTTTACCAACAATATTTGCAGCAATTTCCTTACCGTCCATTAATACAAAAAAAGTATTATCAATTTTACAATCCTTGCTAATCAAACCATAGACCATTTTTGTTGGAATGCCAAATGTTACACTGCCATCTAAATTTGCATCGATTATTGCTTTAAGTGATATTTCATCCTGTTTTTTGCATGTTGTAAAGACATCTCCACCAGAAATTTCATAATTTATGTTAACGAGTTCACAGTCTCCCAGTGCTATACCAACTACATCTCTTGGGGCAATATCTAGTGTTAGTGATTCAATCCAGGAGCTTTTGTAGGGTTCAGATGTTTGAAAATGATTTCCAATAAATGAAATGCTGAGAAAGATTTTCTCATGCTCTATTTCTGGATCTACGGTTAAGGTTACAGGAATTCTTCTTATTTGCCCCTGATTAATTTCAATAGAATCAACATCAATTTGGACAAATTTTCCTGCACTAACTGGGGTTATCTCAATAATTGGAGTAAAATTATTCAATGCATAAGGACCAGAAGTGTATTGAAATTGAACATTCATTATAGTGGGCTTTCTTGGAGTAATTTCTGATAATGGTGGGTCGATACTTGAAGAGCCATCAAATGATTCTTCGGCAAATGCATGTGGTGTAAAAAGAACTGCAATAAATGAAAAAATTACAAGATATTTCATCAATTCAGATCATAACACGAAATTCATAAGTTGTTCTAAACTAAAACACGAATCTGAAAAGTTTCGATACATTTTATCTCCAATTTTAATTCCAAAAAATAATTTCAAAATCTACAATATCAAGAGCTACAATGATCCCCTTAACCTTGAGCACCCACATTTCACATAAACTACTTTGAATTCACCATCTGTTTTGACATTATGTGACATTGGTTTATGGCAAGATCTACACTCTTCAAACCCGTGATATTCTTCAACGTGAATCATCTTGTATTGCCATGATTTTTTTTCTTCGTCCCAATATACTGAATTTATTTCAGTTGGAATATCCATACTTCAAATTATTTGGTTAATTTCATTAATTAATTTTTAAAATCACTCTTTTGAATAGTTCAAATCTGTTAAGTTTCGATAAATGTATCTCTGGTTTTAATTCCAACA
Source organism: Nitrosopumilaceae archaeon (assembly GCA_035527875.1). Lineage (GTDB taxonomy): Archaea > Thermoproteota > Nitrososphaeria > Nitrososphaerales > Nitrosopumilaceae > Nitrosomaritimum. The sequence continues at coordinate 4,275 of DATKZR010000054.1, forward strand.
ATAGCTATTACGGTAATCATTACAGATTTCATTCTCTTTCTCTTCTCTCTTTGATTATTCTAGTAACTTCTTTAACTAAATCCTCGTCTTTCTTTACCAATTCTTGTAATTCTTTTCGGTATTCTTCATCACCCCATTTTTCTAGAGCAAACATTTGTTTCACAATATTAACAATATCAGATTTGTTTTTCTGATGGTCATGTCTTGCATTATCCAGATTATCCATGAATTCTCTGTATGAATTATGAACTTAAGCATGTTGTTAGAATCTAAGAATTAATGAATACTTTAGATTCTAAACTCCAATACGCTTAAGTTGATAATTCTTGAAGATGACTCGTGAGTTTTAAAGCAAGTGTATTTTCAGGAAAAGAGCTAGTGATAATTATCGGAATTTCAATTATTGTTTCAGTAATTTTGTATGTGTCTTATGTTGCAGGTAGGTGAAAATATGCATTATCAGAAAATAATTTCAAATTTCAGGTTCAATTCCTCTTAGACTAGAATGTTTTTGGTGATTCTCCTAAATATTCAATAAATATTTTGTTTGGAACAAGATTTAGAAATTTTCTTAGATTTCTAGTGTACATTCTTTTTGTCTCTGAACTTTTCATGTAATCCAAAAAGTTGGCATAAACATCTTCTCTAATGTTTTCCAAGTCTATTTCCATGCCTGTATATTGGTAAGTGGGACTATTTCAATCACTAAAGTAGAATGGGACCGGCAGGATTTGAACCTGCGACCACTAGTCCCCCAGACTAGTATCATACCAAGCTAGACCACGATCCCTTATGAAGTAGGCACAAAATGAAATTATTAAATCGTAGGATTGTAAAAGTAATTTATGAAGATCTGCAATGTTTGTCATAAGATTTCTGGTACTGATCAGGATCATCTTGATTGTACACAAAAACTAAGAGTAGAATTAGAAGATGGAGAATTTAAAAGTAAAATTACTGAAAATCTAGAGCTCTCACAAAATTCTCAAGATTTAGGTGTAGAAGTAAAAGCTATTCTTGAGCATCTATCAAGAGAAAAAGATCAAGATGAATGATTAAAGCCATTTTGAGAGTCGATCTTTTTCAAATTGTAATTTTTCATCAAGATGTTGAGTAGTTGATTCAGTTAGTTTTGTTGAAGGGCTTGGTCCTGAAAACATATCGATTTCAATCACTGACGCAGTATCACGGCCTGATTCAATAAAGCAACCACCTTTCCCATCAAATAGTGTAGATTCTTTCTTTGATTGGATTTTTGAGACTATGTTATGGGCAACTGTTAGTCCTTCTCCTTCAGCAAATACTCCTGCTTTTGGTACTGTCATAGTATCTGTAACTTTTAAGGTAGTAACATCTCCTATGGCATAGACATTTTCATGAGGTGTTTTACAATCTCTATTTATTGGGATAAAATTATCCTGTTTAGCTAATCCAGATTCTAAAATAACATCAGGAACAATATGTGGAGGAACTGCAAGAAGCAAATCAAAATTAACTTCGCTGTTCTGAAAAACTAGTTTGTTTGGTTCTACTGATTTTATCTTGCAGGAATTATGAAAAATAATTTTTTCAGAACTAATTAAATCAAGAATTTGTTTACTTATTTCAGGGCCTGCAGCTGGTAGTGTAATTGGGGCAGGACTATAGAAATGAATTTGTACACAGTCTCTGATTCCAGCCTCCCTTAACATAGAATCTATGATTAAAGCAGCCTCAAATGGAGCAGGAGGGCACTTGTAAGGCATTCCCATAATAGATATAGCAATGTTTCCTGATTTCAATTCCTTTATTTTATTATGAATTTGCTCAGATTGTTTATAGTCATAAAGATTCATTCCATTTTCAATTAATCCCGGAATTTTTTGGGGAGCTAATACAGCACCCATTGCTATAATTAAAAAGTCATATGAAAGGTTTTTTGTTGTAGTTTTTACATTTTTGTTTTCTAAATCAATTTGAAGAATTTCCTCATTGAGAAAATTAATTTCTTTTTTAGCTAAACCAGTTAAAGAGCCAGTTGAATTTTCAAAAGTTCTTGTTCCTTTAATTATCCAAAGTTTAGCAAATCCTACCATAAACCAATTTTTTTTATCAACTACAGTAATTTTTACTTGGGAAGATGATAGAGATTTTCTTATCTCGTTTGCAGCTGAGAGTCCACCAAAACCACCACCTAGAATTAAGATATGGGGGAGATTATCAGACAATTTATCGGTCTTGTGTAGTTGGTCTAATCAAAATTTCATTTACATTAACATGACTTGGAGATTCAACTGCGTACAGAATTGCATTTGCAATATCATCTGCTTGTAGAGCTTCCATTTTTTTTGCACTTTCAACAAATCCTTGGAGGGATTCATCTGTTATGGTATTAGTCAATTCAGTGGCAACTACCCCAGGCTCTATACAAGTTACTCTGATATTTTTTCTAACGCTCAATTCTTCTCTTAATCCTTCACTAAAAGCAGTGATTGCATGTTTTGTTGCACAATAAACACTTCCTGCTGGGAAAACTATTCTTCCTGCAACTGAGGAAATATTTACAATATGACCAGATTTTTTTTCAAGCATGTGAGTTACGACAGCACCAGTACAGTAAAGAACACCTTTGATGTTTACATCGATCATCTGATCCCATTCATCAATTTTCAAATTTTTGACAAAACTAAGAGGCATCAGGCCTGCATTGTTTATTAAAATATCAACAGATCCCCATTTTTCTAAAACATTGTTAACAAAGGATATGCATTCGGCATTTTTCGTAACATCAAGTTTTTGAGAGTAAACCTCACCATTATTCTCTTTAATTTTATTTTCCAAATCTGCAAGTTTGTCAGTTCTTCTAGCGCCTATAGCAATTTTGGCTCCTGCTTTAGAGAGTGCTAGGGCTGTAGCATAACCAATTCCACTACTTGCACCTGTAATTATTACCACCTTATCTTTAATCATTAAAATTCACTTAATGGATTTCAAATGATTGGGCGTAAAAATGTTTTTGTAAAATTTATACTGAATAAAAAATAGAATAAAACTAACAGGTTTATTAGAATTAAAATATCAAGATAAATTATGAAGGCCGAAAATTGTGCATATTGTGGAGACATGACTGAAATGCCTTTTCATTGCAATTATTGCAAGGATCCATTTTGTTCAGAACACAGACTTCCAGAAGAACATCGATGTGTTAAACTAACCCTGATTAGAGCAAAAAAATTTGGAGAACAAAAAGTGATTAGAGATGGCGGTATAGGTAAGCAAAGTGCTTTTAAAAGATTTTTTAGAAAATTTAAGGGTTGAATAATTTTAGTATGGACTTTTATCAGGAGATATTTTTGCACGTTTTCCTTGATAGATTAAGGCAACAGCTAGAACAAACATTACAAATGCAGTTAATGGAAAATTTTGTGGTGCGGGTAAAATAAACCAGTAATAGATTCCAAATCCAATTGATACTGCTGCTTGAGTCCACAGTTTTATCCATTTGGGAGCCTTTACTACCCTACTTACTGCCTCTACTATGAAAATTCCAATTACTGGGTAAATTGTGTAAAATAGAAAATCAATTACATCAACGCCTGTATGGGACATATATGATGAAAATATCCAAAGGTGTAATTTCTATCTAATCGTCCCAATGAATTTTGGTGGCGGCTTTTTTTGCGACTAAGGCTTGGGCATTCTCATACGGTATGGTTGCGATATCTTCTGGCTTGAAAGGTCCATATTTCTCCAAATCGGCGCCTACAATTTCATCAACCTCTTTTAGAAATCTAAGAACAACTGTCTTGGTTTTATGATTTTGAGAAATTGACTCTAAAAATTTGGATTTCCCATTAATTGTAGCCGAAAGAATCATCTCTATTCTTTCTCTTTTTTGTTCTTCGGCATCAAGGATGAATTTTTCTTCGTCTAAAAGGTTAGTAAAATCAATATCATCTGATTTGACAGTTTTTTCTAATCGTACGCGAAGTAAAAGAGAAGTTAATTCTGAGGCCATGTCAACTAAGGCTTGTTTGATTTTACTTTCAATTCCATCAAACTCTTGCTTTTTTAAATTTCCAATAAAATCAGAAAGATTTCTATAAAAATTAAAGTCGATTTCCTGAATAGAATCACTTTCCATTTCTCTTAGAACAATTGCATGAAATGAATTGATGTCTATTTCATTTAGTTCGGACATTTCTTACCTAATCCTTAAATGATGGATGTATTTGTGTTAGCTTGAAGTTTAAAATTGCCATATAAAGTAAGTCATGGAAAAGCACTTCCGGTTACTTATTCACCCGATGAAGTTTTTTCGAGAATTCAACATGAAGAAATTCAATTCATAGATCTTCAGTTTACTGGTTTAACTGGTCGTTTTCACCATACAACTATTTCCGCAAATACATTTACCCCTGAACAAATGAGAGATGGATTGCCAAAGTTGGATGGTTCATCAATTATTGGTTTTGCTAGCATCAATGATTCAGATCTTTTGTTAAAACCAGATCCCAATACTTTTGCAATAATTCCTTGGATGACTGAAAATAAAACTGCCAGATTATTGTGTGATGTTTATTGGGGTGGAAATAGAGGAAGACTTTCCAGAGATCCTAGAGGAATTTCTCAAAAAGCAGAAGCATACATCAAATCACAAGGATTTGATTATAGCGCCTGGGGTCCTGAAATCGAGTTTTTCGTGTTTGATAAAATTCATTGGGATGTTCTTACTCCATACAAAGGACAGTCATATTCAATTGAATCAAAAGAGGCTCCCTGGAGTCAGGAAGGCACTGGTTATCCTATGGGTCTACAAGAGGGATATTACCCAAGTACGCCATCTGATACGCTTACTCCCTTTAGAAATGAATGTGTAAATATTTTAAATACACATTTTGGAATTTTATGTGATAACCATCATCACGAAGTTGCAACTGCAGGACAGTGTGAAATTGATATCAAATATGATTACATGACAAACGCCGCTGATGCTGCTCAAACTTACAAATATGTGATAAGAAATATTGCAACAAAATATTCAAAGGTTGCAACCATGATGCCAAAACCAATTGCAATGGACTCTGGTTCTGGTATGCACGTTAATGTAAGTTTGTGGAAAGGCAAAAATAATGTTTTTTATGATTCTGAGGATGACGATGAGCTAAGTCAAACTGCCAGATATTTCTGTGGTGGAATAATTAATCACGCAAAGGCCCTATCTGGAATTTGTAATCCAACTACAAACTCATATCATAGATTAGTTCCCGGATATGAGGCTCCGGCCTATATTGCCTGGAGTGCGGGAAACCGATCTGCAATTGTAAGAGTTCCAAAACATCTTACAGGAAAAAACTACTCACATCTAAAGAGACTTGAATTTAGAGCACCCGATCCATCATCAAATCCATACCTTGTCTTTGCAGCAGTTACTGCTGCAGGAATGGATGGAATAAAGAAAAAAACTGATCCGGGTGAACAAGTAAGAGATGATATCTTCAAGATGACCAAATCAGATAGAGCAAAAAGAGGAATAGGTGTATTGCCAAAGAGTCTTGGAGAAGCATTAGATGAATTAGATAATGATAGAAAGTTCCTAACTTCAATTTTCACAAATGATGTAATTGATAAAATCATAGAGTTAGAAAGAAGGGATCAAAGAGAAATTGCTATTAGGCCCCACCCTCATGAATTTTATTTATATTTTGATGTTTAGTTTCTAAACTCTACCAGTTATTTGAAAAATTAAGGCCAGTGATATTGCAATTAAGCCAAATCCACCAGCAAAGTAAATTTCTCGTCTTTTTTCTAAAGATGAAGATTTGTACAATAAAACTCCGCCTGCAAGACCCACAAACAATACTACAACTCCAAAAATAACACTATCAAAGGAAACACCCGAAATCAAAGGATTGAAAAATCCTGCTAGTAATGCAAAAAACACTACAAGATAGATGTACTTGAAACCAGAACTTGCCTTTGATAAAATCTCACTCATTGTAATTTTGAAAATTAATTGTCAAATAAACTTTTAAGAAAAAATTATTTACTAAATTTACATCATTCCGGGCATACCACCCATACCACCCATGTCGGGCATGCCACCCATTCCAGGCATACCACCTTCACCTCCTGGAGGAGGTCCGGCAGATTTTTGGGTTGCAATTACATCATCAATTCTAAGAATCATACATGCTACCTCTGCTGCTGCTGAAACAATTTGGAGTTTTACTGCTAATGGTTCAATAATATCACTTGATTTCATATTTGCAATTTTTCCTTTCATTACATCAATTCCTGTCCATTTTTCTCCTTTCATTTGTCTAGAACGTAAAACAGCCAAGGTGTCGATTGGATCCATTCCTGCATTCTCTGCAAGTGTTAATGGAATTGTTTCTAAAGCATCAGCAAATTTTTCTGCTGCTAATTGTTCTCTTCCTTCAAGAGTTTTTGCCCAACTTCGTAATTTGGTTGCGGTGTAAGTTTCAGGTGCGCCTCCCCCTGCTACAATTAAGGGATTTTCCATTACATCTTTAACAACCATTAGTGAGTCATGAACTGAGCGTTCAACCTCATCTACTACTCTTTGAGATCCCCCTCGTAGAAGAAGTGTTACTGACTTTGGATGTTTGCAACCTTCAATGAAGACCCATTTATCCTCCTCAATTTTTCTCTCTTCAACTATTTCTGCACTTCCTAGATCTTTTTCAAATAGATCATCAAGGTTAGTAACAATTCTAGCAGCTGTAGCTTTTGCTAGTTTGGTAAGATCACTCTCTTTAATTCTTCTAACTGCAATAATTCCTGCTTTTGCAAGATAGTGTTGAGCCATATCATCAATTCCTTTTTGACATAGGACCACATTAGCTCCTGAACCAATTACCTTGTCTACCATAGTCTTTAACATTCTATTTTCTTCATCTAGGAATGATTTCAACTGTTGTGGATTTGAAATGTTAATTTTAGCGTCAGTCTCAGTTTTACTAATTTCAAGGGCAGTGTTTATCAGTGCGATTTTCGCATCAGTAATTTTTTTTGGCATTCCACCATGTACGATTTCTTTATCAAGAACAATTCCTTCAATGATAGACGAATCCTTGATTGAACCACCGGCCTTTTTTTCTACCTTAATATCATCTATATCGACTTGATAATTCTCACCTTCTTTTTCAGCAACCGAAAGAACAGATTTTACAACAATATCTGCAAGCAAGTCTGAGTCTTTTCTTACTAACTTTGTTTGCATAGCTGTTTTTGCAATTTTGTTGAGAATTGATTTATCATTAGGGGAAATTTTTTCAGCAATGTCATTTAGGAATTGTTTTGCCTTCTTTCCTGCTTTTCTATATCCATCTACAATTATTGTGGGATGAACATCCTGATCAAGTAGAGATTCAGCATAATCAAGAAGAGCACCTGCTAAAATTACAACAGAAGTGGTACCATCTCCTACTTCATTATCTGTTGTCTTTGAAATTTCAACTAGCATTTTTGCTGCGGGGTGTTGAACATCGATTTCCTTTAGGATAGTTGCCCCATCATTTGTAATAGTAACATCTCCTAAGGAGTCAACTAGCATTTTATCCATACCTCTGGGTCCAAGGCTGGAATGAACGATTTCTGCAATAATCTTTGCTGCTGCGATATTGTTCTTTTGAGCATCTCTTCCCTTAGTTTCAGATCCCCCTTCTTTTAGTAAAACCACTGGCATAGTTCCTTTTGAAGTCGCCGTCATACCCATAGAAACAAAACCTGGTGATTCCCCTTTTATACGTTGCAGATAATTGAAAATTTCTAAGATCTAAAATCGGTGTTTTTAAATTGGGAAAATCAAATCGCAGGTCATGGCAAAATCCTCAAACAAAGAATCTTATGATAAAATTTTCTCAAATTTAAAGGAACATCACAAATGGTTTGAAAATTCTATCCCATTAATTGCAAGTGAAAATGTGCCTAGTCCTGCTGTCCGTGAAGCAATTATTTCTGATTTTGGGAATAGATATGCAGAAGGGTGGCCTGGGGAGAGAGTCTATGCTGGATGTATCTACATTGATAAAGTCGAGTTTGAATGCATGAAACTAGCAAAAAAACTATTCAAGGCTAAATTTGCTGATGTAAGACCAATTTCTGGAGTAGTGGCAAATCTTGCGATATATTCAGCCTTTTCAAATCCAGGGGATATCATGTTAGCCCCTTCAATCCCAGCAGGAGGTCATATTTCTCATGGTAAAAAAGAGCACTCTGGCACTGCAGGTTTAGTTCATGGATTAGAAATTGAGTTTTATCCATTTAATGCCGAAGAGATGACAATTGATGTAGATAAGACCAAAACTAAGGTCAAGGAATTAGAAAAAAATGGACGTCTTCCAAAAATAGCAATGTTTGGTGGATCATTATTTTTGTTCCCTCATCCTGTAAAGGAATTATCAGATTTTCTTAAGAGTTATAATATTCATATCAATTATGATGGCGCTCATGTAGCCGGCTTGATTGCAGGAGGTAAATTCCAAGATCCTTTGCGAGAGGGGGCAGATACTATGACTATGAGTACGCATAAAACTCTGTTTGGTCCTCAAGGTGGTCTGGTCTTAGGCTCAGAAGAACATGAAGAGAGAATCAAAAAAGCAATGTTTCCTGGTCTTACTAGCAGTCATCATATTCACCATATGGCAGGAAAAGCCATTGCATTTGCCGAAGCATTAGAATTTGGAAAAGACTATGCAAGTCAAATTATAAAAAATGCAAAAACCTTTGCTGAGGCTCTTAGTGAATTTGGTTTCAAAGTTTTAGGTGAAAGTAGAGGGTTTACACAGTCACATCAAATTGCAGTAAATGTGCTTGATTATTCAGACGGAGGTAAAGTTGAGGCAGAATTAGAAAAGGCCAACATTATTGTAAATAGGCAATTAATTCCAGGAGATATCAAGGCAGGACGTAATTATTTCCATCCAGGGGGAATTAGATTGGGGGTTTCTGAGATAACAAGAATTGGAATGAAACAACCAGAGATGAAAGAAATCGCGGCCTTTATCAAAGAAATTGTAATAGAGAAAAAAGATCCTAAGAAATTATTATCTAAAATCAAGGCTTTCAGAAAGGATTATCAAAAGGTCCAATATTGTTTTGACAAAAAATTAGGAGCTTACGAATACGTCAAATTAAGATAATTAATTTAAGATGTATAATCGGTAAGAAGAGACTGATCTCCTCTATTCTTTCCAAAAACTAGATCAATTTCGTCAGATAATGCATAAATTCGTCCTTTTTGATACTCACCCACATCATACTTACTTACTAATCTTTTTGCTAACTTTAGGTACTTTTCTACAGATCCTCGAGTTATGGTTTGAATCAACTTGTGACCACAAGCACAATTTTGAATTAAAGGAACACGACGATAAGATTTCCCGCATGCAGTACATCGGAAACTTTGTCTTGCATAAGCACGAAGATTTCCCATAATATCTGGAACCAAATGTGTAGAGATTACATTGGAAACAATTTCTGAGGTGTTTACTGCATCAATCATATCGGCATTCCTAATTTGCATGTCAAGTTTATCCAACATGGAACCAAGTGTGGAATATGCACTTCGAGATTTTGAGGTAGTAAGAGAGGAGGTTTTGTGCGTAAAATAATAATCATAGAATTGTCTTTCAGTTTCTAATCGTGATTCTATAATTTCAACAGATTTTACAGTTGAGGCTTTGTTTTGTTGAAGTGTAGATTTGAAGAAGTCTAAAGGTAAAATTTTGGTAACTTCCAAGTTATGGGCTTGTGATTGAGATTCATGTGGTAAAACCAATGGTTGAATCAGCAATGGTGCATCCATCAATCCGCCAATTCTATCTGATAGAAATTGTCTTGAAAAATTCAGAAGACTATCCATAAGAAGCATTATTGAATCTGCATCTCCATCTGCATCTCTTCTTTTTGCAGAGTGCCAATTTGGGGTAGCAAAACAAACATGGGTCTCAGTAAATCCAATAATTCTTCCTACGATTCCTACAGATGTATGAGGTGCCAATCCGATTACTAGATGCCCGATTAGATTTTCAAGATTTTTTACGTGATAAAAAGGGAGTTTTTCATAAAATTTTTCTAATAATGTATCAATGTATTTACATGTAGAAACAAGATATTTTCCGCTTTCAAATGGAATGATGATATCTTGCATTCGAATTTCTATAATTTGTTCAGAGTTTGTAATTGGAATTCCATCAATATCATGTGTATAACCTAATTCTTTGAGTTTTTCAATGGAAGTTCCAATCCATATGGGCTTGAATTGAGTTAAGGGCGAATTTGTAGCATCAAAGCGAATTGTCCCGTCTTTGAATGTAGTAAGGCCAAAATTTTGCCGAACCAATCCCTTCTCAAGGGGTTCGGCAATTTTATCTTGGCTTATCAGTTCTTTTACTCCCTTGAATGGTTCTTGTGCTCGCAGACCCATTTTTTCTTGGGCAATAAGCAACTTTTCTTTTAAAGGAAATGATTTGAAAGAGTGAGAGGAGGCTTTTCTTTTACATCTCTCACAATAAGAAGAATTTAGAATTTCTCTGCAGTTTGAGCATTGGTATGCTATTGATGTTTTTGTACCACATTTTGAGCATTTTATTCCAATTGAGGGTTCGTTACAGAAATTGCACTGGCGATTGAAAATATTGGTGAAAAAATTATCATGTCTAGAGGCTTTCAGAAGGTCTCTTGTGGGTCCCCCTTTACTGCTTACGGGGAATAAAACATGAGTAGGGGGTTTCATATGTCTGGGTGCTGCTTTTTCTGGTCTTCCTATTCTAACTCCGATTGAAGTGGAAGACTTGTTTCTTATTGGAATTTCAGAAGATTTTGAAATGATTTTTGGCACAGATGAGTCATCAATTATTGGTAAATTTCTAAAGAGTAAATTATAGAAAATTTTTGCTTCATTTTCTTCAAGAATAATAGAGTTTTTTAGTTTATGTGGAACTCCTAATTTTTCAAGAATTTTTTTAACATCTAAAGAATATTCTATTGAACTTTCATTGACTTTTTTTGGTTGTAAAATTATGGATAATTCAGAGGATGAAATTTGATCCCAAAAGTAAAGATATTGCGGATATAATGGGATCTGAAAATCTAGTGAAATTTTTAGGGCTTCATCTAAAGTAGGTCTCCGGGTAAGAAATTGGCTTAGATACTCATCATTAGGCTCATATTTTGCTAGTTTTTCTTTTAATTCTTCAATCCAAAATTCTTCAACATATCCCGTCGGTATAAGTTGAGCATTATTTTCTAAGAAATCTCCAAAGGAAATTAAAATATCTCCTAAATGTAGAATTTTTTTAATTTCTTTTTTTATTTCGATTCCGTGTTTTACATCTCTAATTTTTACCACATCTCCATTTTTTAAACAGACAATTGGAGTTTCAATTGAATCAACAAAAGCTACAGTGGCTCCTTTTCCGGGAATATCTATTTTAATTTGAGTTCCCACTGCTACGGTATGATCTAAAATTTCTGCAATTACAGGATGAATTCCTACTGCTGCAAATCCCGTATTGCAGGCACGACCATACCTTAGTCTAAATCCCCCTAATTTGTTAGGCATTGATAAAACTGAACGTCCAGTGATAACCTCACGCATTCTTTTTGTGGCTGCATCTTCTTGTTTATCGCCTGATTGGACAGCTCCTTTCAGGTCACCAAGCCACTCCCAGCCATCCAAGTTATAGAGTTCTATTCTATTGAGTAGTTTTTTTGCTCTGCCAATTAGTCCATCGTTTAGAACCCTTAATGCTCCTCCTCTAACCCTATCTGTTTTGATCCTTTTCATTCCTTTATGATTTACCACCTCATAGGGATCTGTATCTACACCATCAAGTTCGACAGGAAGATTAGAGATTACTCGAATAATATCCTCATCTAAGATATGAAATTGGAAATTTCCAGCCTCTCTTTCATAGATTCGTAACTCTTCGACAAATCGGCCAGTTTCATCATCAAAAGAATTTGCTTGGAATTTTGAGAGTCCAGCCGCTTTCCTTACATGATCTGCAATCAGCATTGTCACTGCAGATTCAGTTCCACCAGCAGATCTCATTGGTCCAGCTATAGAAACCGAAAGATAGTCAGATCCATCCTTGTTTTTCTTTATCTTAACTTCACTTATTCCTTGAAGAGGGGCAATGGTGACACCTTCAGTGACTACAGCCAATCCTACTCTGACTGCTAAATCTAATTTTTCTTCCAAAGTTGCCTCAGGAAGAGAATACTTGCCTAAAGCAATCTCTTTTGAGAGAATTAATGCTGAAAGTTCTTTTCCGTTAATTTTTAATAATTCCCGTAAATGTTCGGTAATATCAATTTCGTGCATTTTAGCAACTCTATCTGCCAAATCAAATGCAATTTTCGGCTCAATTATTCCAGAAGAATCAACCAAACTTGATTTGGCCTCTGCCGCACTCTCAAAAATTCTATATGTATGAGCCGAAAGATCGGAATAGTAATTTCTATAATAATTAGGCATTTTAATTCCTCTTAAACGAGAAATGGCATCGTTTTCGGACATATACTATTCTATTACGTGGTCCTTTGAATCGTTTTAGCAATTTCTTTTAGTTTTTTGAGATTTCCCCCTTTTTCAAGGAAAGTACCAATTACAAGGGCGTCAGCACCTGCTTTGACTAGTTCTTTTGCCGTTTTTACATCCTTTATTCCCCCACCAACTATCAAAAATCCATTAAATGCCCCTCTTACGGTTTTTACCATCTCAGGAGTTACAGTCGATTTTGATCCAGATCCTGCCTCTAGGTATACAAATCTCATTCCAAGAAATTGTGCCGCAAGAGCGTATGCGGCTGCAATTTTTGGTTTTTCAAATGGAATTCCCCTTGCTGAGCCTACAAACCAGGCAGATGTTCCATCACCAATCACCAAGTATGCTGTGGGAAGTGGTTCGAGACCAAATTTAAGGACACTTGGAGCACCAAGTGCTTGCGCCTGAGTAATAAAATATGGATTTTCAGAATTCATCAGGGAGCTAAAAAGAATGGCATCAGCATCTGGAACAATTCCTGTAATATTACCTGGAAATAGAATAATAGGTATTTTGACTCCTTGTTTAATGCCTTTAACTACTTTAGCCATCTCGATTTGGTCGGTTGCTGAAGACCCACCTACAAGAATAGCTGAGGCTCCAATTTTTTCTACTTCTTGGGCCAATTTCTTTGAAGATTCTAAATTTGAAACTTCCGAGTCTATTAATACAAATAATAATGCATTTTTACGTTTTAATTCAGATTTTAGGAATGATTCAACTTTATTTCCAGCCATAAAATGGGTTTGTAATTGACTCTTTAAAGTTTAATTGAAATAGTAGTATACAGATCTGTATAGCTATGTCGGAGTTTGATCAATCTAATTTTAATAATATTATTAGGAAAATTATCCAAAAATCATTGTTTACGGAGCGACAAATTGAAATTATTCTAAATCAGAAGGATCTCATTAATTCAAAATTTACTATAACCAAAGGAGCATATTATCGTCAGGTTAGCCAGTCTAAAGAAAAATTAATTGGATTGTTTTATTCAATAATTCTTTTACGTGGCCTAGGCATAATATTACCTGATGATATCGATGTGATATCAAAACTTTCAGAACAAATTAGTGTGATAAATAATAGTGATGTATTTCCAGAAAGGGAAGATGATGTGATAAGCGTGATTGATAAAGTAATACGTCAGACATGCAACCTGTGATGTGGTGTAATTTTGGGTTTTGTTAAAGGTGTTTTAGTTGTGATAATTGATGTGAGTATGTTAATCTAAAATGTGAAATAATGTTGGTCAATCACGATAAATCACAAAGTAGGAATAAAATTTGTGATGTTAATAGAAATCCCTGATCTTGATGTAATCTTGAGTGTGATTATTGCCTTTTTAGTTGGGTTGATTGGTCTTTTTGCATACTTCAAACTAGGTCCAATGATAAAAAGTAAAGGAGTCACAGATGTTTCTCAAACCCAACGATTAGAATATTATGAAAGACAGTTAATTGATATGAAAATACGTTTAGATTCGTTAGAAATTGAAGGTTTAGAGGGAAAATCAGAGGACCCCAACTTAGAATTAAAGCAATTTTTAGAAAAATTAGCAAAAAATGAAATAAATGCGAAACCCAACGAGCCTGTCACCCAAGCTGAAATCGTGCCTGTGGCACTCCAAAATGTACCTCGTATGCCTAATTTGAATCACAATAATGCAACCGATTATGTGTTGCAGCTAATCACAAACAAAGCTATGACATCACGTGACATACAAATCACATTAAAACGAAGTAGAGAACATACGTCCAGATTAATGAAGAAGTTATTTGAGGATGGGTATGTCAAAAGGAATGTGGATT
>DATKZR010000055.1:0-30504 GCA_035527875.1 Nitrosopumilaceae archaeon
TTTTGCAATTATTACAATAAATTTCTCTAAATTTCATTTAATCACAACAAGTTATTGAAAAATAAATTAAAAAACTGGGTAATAAAGAAACTTATTCTAGATTTTCAAGTCTCAAATTGCGGGAATCACCCAGCCTGGCCAACGGTGTAAGGTTCAGATCCTTATCTTTTAGGAGTTCGTGGGTTCAAATCCCACTTCCCGCATACAAATATTATTTCTTAATTTCTAAAATTTTCTTAATATTCTTCAAAAGAAGGTTATTTACCATATTACCTGGAGCATTTCCTCTTAATTCTTTCATGGCAATTCCCATTAGAGGACCTATGGCTCTTTCTTTTTGATTATGTATAATTCCTTTATTCTCATCAATTATTTTTTCAATAATTTGTTCTAATTTAACCTCATCAATGGTCTCGATTGAAGTATTTTTGATAGCCTCTTCTACAGTCCTTGATTTTTTGGCCATAATATTTTCAAATATTATATTAATCGATTCTTTGGTTATTTTTCCACTTTTCAAAAATTCAAAAGATTTGATAATCTCTTCATTTTTTAATAATTTTGAATTCAACCCACTTCTTTCCAAATTAGTTATTGAAGAACAAAGAATTGATGCAATAAAAGTTGGATTAACGGATGTTTTTTCCACAATTTTTTCAAACAAGTCAATATATTGTGAATCAAAAATTTGTTCAGCGAGTTGTTCATTTAGGTCATATTTTTTTTGTAGCTCAACAAGTGATTCATCCCATGGCTTGGGAATATTATTTTCTGCAGCTTCTAATTCATTTTTTGTTACTAGAATTGGTGGAATATCTGTTTCAGGATACATTCTGGAAGCGCCTGGACGTGGTCGCAGAAATACTGTTTCTCCATTTGGAGTAGCTAATCGAGTCTCTGCCGGAACTCCTTTGATTGCTTGATTGATTCTATTAATTATTGATTCGATTGCAAAATCAATCTTTGATGAAGGTGCTGCAATAATCACAAAAGCATCGTTTTCACTAATTTTTAGCAAATTTTTTACAATAAGAATATCGTTTTGTTCTATTCCATAATTTGGTAATTCATCGGAGTGAAAAACTCCCCCAATTCCATAAAATTTTACTATTTGACCAATTTCTTTTCCTAATCTAATTCCTTCAAAAGGAGAATATCCAAACATCCCAGCAAAATTCTGTATCTTTATCGCCTTGATGAGGGAATTATCTTTTAAAGCATCTAAAATTATTTTTGATTGACAATTTTTCCAATCATCTGTTATCTCAAAAATACCGTCTTTTGATACTCCCTCAAAATTAGAATTCTGCAATTTTTCTGCAATTTTGACCATTCCATATTGTCTTTTAGCCTCAAATTCTATTATTTTTTCTAATTGGTCTAGCTGCTGAACCCCTTTTACCTCAACAACTGCTCCCCCATCTTTTACTGAGATATTTACATCTTGGCGTATTGACCCAATTCCTCTTGTAACTTTTTTTGTACTCCTTAAGAGCTTCCCAAGAGACAATGCAATTTTCTTAATTTTTGAGGGTTTACCTTCAACAGGATCTAATGCTATCTCAACGAGAGGTGTTCCAAGACGGTCAAGACTATATTCTCTTATCGATCCCTTGTCTCCAAGAAGTTTTGCAGCATCCTCTTCTAGACAAATTGATTGCACACCAATTTTTTCTCCATCAATTTCTATAAATCCTCCTTGTGAAATTAACATGGTTCGCTGAAAACCTGTGGTGTTTGAACCATCAATCACAGTTTTCCTCATTGGATATATTTCGCTGAAAATATTTGATTTTAGAGAAGAAGATATAATCAATGCAAGTTCTTTTGCATCTTTATCTAAATTGTGTGGCGGCTCTTCGTCTTTTTCTACAAGACAACTATTTTGAGGATTTACATAATACATTATTGTTTTAGATTTTGATTTTTCAAATAAAGCTGCAGGATCATACTCTCCCAATTCACTTTTTACTGCACGTAATTTTCTTTGAAATTTACTGGAATATTCATCAGATTCAATTGGTGTACAATTACAAAATAATTTTTTGTTAGTATCTAATTGCTGGTGAATTTCCAAACCAACTTTCAATCCTACATTTTCAATAATAAATTCTGGCAATTCTCAACATACTCATTTTTTAATAGGATATCTCAGATGCAATATTTTCTAGCATTATTTTTTTTACACCCTCATTATCTGTTGAATTTCCTAATGCCCACATTGCTTTTACCAAAGCCACTTCTGGAATCATATTCTCCAAAGGGATTATGCCTAAGGCAAGTAAATCTCTTCCACTTTCGTATACTGTCATTCGTATCCTGCCATCTATACATTGAGAAGTCATTCCTAGGAAAATGTCCATCTCATGTGCTTTTTTTACAACATCATACATTTGGTTTCCAATATGGCCTAACCCTGTTCCCTCAAAGATTATTGCTCTATAACCCATTTCCATAATCTTATCCAAGAGATCTGGATCATAACCTGGATGATATTTTACCAATGCCACTTTGGTATCAAGATTAGTTTTTGGGTGGAATTCTTTTACCTTAAAAAATTCTTCTTTAGTGTTTTTCTGAATTTCATTGTTAATGATAATATATGCAGGGTCCTCTCCAATTGTTTGAAATGCACTTCTCTTGCTGGTATGATTTTTTCTCACTCTAGTACCAAAATGACATGCGATAGTTTCGTCGCTTTCATCATGATGCATTATTATATAGACTCCCTTAGTTTTACTTTTAACTAGAAATTTAGTAGCTCCAATAAGGTTGAGGGCTGCATCTGAAGATGCGCGATCTGAAGATCTTTGTGAACCAACAAGTGCAATGGGTATAGGATATCCTGCTAATGCAAAGGAAAGAAATGATGATGTGTAATGCATTGTATCTGTTCCATGTGCAATAATAATTCCAGTATAATTAGAATTAGAATATTCAATTAGTTTTTTTGAAATTTTTAACCAATGATCTGGTGTAATATTTTCTGAATATTCAGAAAATAATACCTCGGTATCTATATTGGCAATTTCTGCAAGTTCAGGTACAGAAGAATTCAATTCCTCAGCAGTCAAAATTGGTGTAACAGCGCCTGTCCGATAATCAATTTTACTGGCTATAGTTCCACCGGTAGACAAAAGAAGTATTTTGGGCAGAGAAGGATTTTTTTCCAAATTATGGTTTTTTTCTATGATTTTTTCAGGTGTTGATAATTCTTCAATTTTTTTTATTTTATCTATTTCTAATCCAATATTGTATCCACTATTCAATTTGAGAACAATGTGTTTATCATCACCATGTTCATATCTAGGCATGATTATTCCAGAATAAGTTAGATCCGCTAGGATTTTTACTGAATTACCAACTACAATATTATTGGATTTTAGAAACTCTAATGATCGTCCAACGTATCCAGTATATTCAGGCATTTACCAAAATTACATTTTGTCTATTTAATAAAAACTACCTGTAATAGGAAGCTACTAGTTTTTCACCTATCTTGAGGTCTTTTTGGTCTCGGACTTTTTTTACTGCTTCTTCAAAATGCCTCATTGTGACTTTTGCATCCACAGAGCTCTTCTCAACATCTTTAAGATCTGGCTGCTTATCCAAAAATTCATGGATAACTAACGAAACAGCCGTGTTTGAAATTGCTGCAACATCTGCACCGCTTAATCCGTCCGTTAATTCTGCAATCTTGTCATAGTCAACATGTTGTGGATCACTTACATCCTCAATTACTGGGATTGTTTTTGCGCCAATTTGGATTATCATCTTCCTACTTGCCTTATCTGGGAGTGGGATTTGAATAATTTTATCAAATCTTCCTGGTCTGAGTAATGCAGGATCTATCATATCTGCTCTGTTGGTAGCTGCTAAAACAACTACTCCGTGCATATTTTCCATTCCATCTAACTCAGTTAATAATTGACTAACAACCCTTTCAGTAACAGCGGTTTCACCTCCTGCACCTCTAATTGGTGCAATTGAGTCAATTTCATCAAAAAATACTACACATGGCGATGCCTGTCTTGCTCTTCTAAAAATTTCTCTTATTCCACGTTCTGATTCCCCTACCCATTTTGATAATAGTTCTGGACCTCTTACAGAAACAAAATTTGCCTCACTTTCTGTAGCAACTGCTTTAGCTAAGAGCGTTTTTCCTGTACCACTTGGACCATGAAGTAAAATTCCTCTTGGCATCTTATGTCCTAGTTTATCGTAAAGTCCAGGATACTTCATTGGCCACTCAACGGCTTCTTGAAGCTCTCGTTTTACATCCTCTAGTCCGCCAACTTGATCCCAGTGGACATCTGGATTTTCAATAAATACTTCTCTCATTCCTGATGGTGTCACTTCAATCAAAGCTTTTTGGAAATCATCATGGTTTACAATAAGTTTTTCAAGAGTTTCTGTAGGTATCTTCTCTTCTTCCAAATTCAATACGGGAAGTAATCTCCTCAAACACTTCATGGCAGCCTCTTTACAAAGATATTCTAAATCTGCTCCCACATAACCATGGCTTACACTGGAAATTTTATCAATATCAACATCATCATTTAATGGCATGTTTCTGCTGTGAATGGAAAGAATATCTTTTCTCCCTTTTTTATCAGGTACTTTGATTTCAATTTCTCTGTCAAATCTTCCTGGTCTTCTTAGAGCAGGATCAATCGCATTTGGTCTATTTGTGGCAGCTATTACAATTACTTTACCTCTAGCTTCCAATCCATCCATTAATGATAGCATTTGAGAGACAACTCTTCTTTCAACCTCACCAGTTACTTCTTCCCTTTTTGGTGCGATGGAATCTATTTCATCTACAAAAATTATAGAAGGTGCCTTTTCTCTAGCTTCTTTGAAAATTTCACGAAGCCTAGCTTCACTTTCACCATAAAACTTGCTCATAATTTCAGGACCAGATATGCTAATGAAATGAGCTTGACTTTCATTTGCAACTGCCTTTGCAAGTAAGGTTTTCCCCGTTCCAGGTGGACCAAACAACAAAACCCCCTTTGGTGCTTCTATTCCTAATTTTTCAAATATTTCAGGATGCCTTAATGGTAACTCTATCATTTCTCTTACTTTTTTAATTTCATTTCCAATCCCACCAATATCTTCATAGGTTACTTGTGGAACCCCTCGTAATGTTTCTCCTTTTTCTGCAATGTGAAATACAGTTTTTTGAGTTACTAACACTGCGTCAGCTGCTGGTGTAACACCAATGACTTGAAAAGTTAAACGTCCGCCAAAATATGGAACCATTACATTATCTCCCTTAATCAAAGGAACGCTTTCTAACGCATCAGCCAGATATCGTTCATCAATTGGAGGAATTGCCTCTAGTGGAGCTACTACAACTTTTTCAGCAGCTACTGCTTTGATTTTCCTTACTGTAATTGTATCTCCTATAGCAATTCCAGAATTGTTTCTACCCAGGCCATCAATTCTAATGATTCCCTTTCCTTCGTCTGATGGATAAAGTGGAAGACATTTTGCTACAGTCCTTCTCTTACCTTTGATTTCAATTACATCCCCAGTTGATGCTCCAAGAGTGTCCATAGAATCATAATCAATTCTTGCTACTCCACGACCAACATCTCGAGTATAAGCTTCTAATACTTTCAAAGAAAGAGCGTTTTGACTCATAAAGGAAAGTCAGTCGTCTAATTTTTATACCTTTGTGGTATTTTGCGCAGAAACATCAGACAATCACAAGATTAAAATCCATACCAAGCAAAAATGGATCTACTTGGGTAAAAGACCATTAGTAAGAAGACGTGGCCGTGGAGGAAATCAATTTAGAGCAACTTCCACTGGTAAAGTAGGAAATGAAGCAAAATATCCACGTTTTCCATTATCTGAGCAACACCAAGGCGATGTAATTGATTTGGTTCATGAGAGAGGTAGAGAAGCTCCGCTTGCCAAAATAAGATTTGAAGATGGTTCGGTTTCTTTTGTTCCAGCAGTTCTCGGTACAAAAGTTGGTACAATTTTGAATTTTGGCTTGAAATCAAAAATTGAAAAAGGCAACGTCATTAGTGTCCAGAACATCCCTGATGGGACTATTATTTGTAATATTGAAAGACATTTTGGTGATGGTGGGGCTATTGTAAAATCTGCTGGAACCGATGCAACCGTTTTTTCTCACGGTGAGGAAGGCGTTACATTAAAACTTCCATCTGGAAAATTTATTACACTTAATCCAAAAAACCGAGCTATGATTGGTACTCTTTCTGGTGGAGGTTCTACTGATAGACCCTTTATGTTAGCTGGTAACAAATGGCGTAGTTTCCGAGCCAAAGGCCAAAAATATCCAATTGTAAGAGGTGTTGCACAAGCTGCATATGTTCACCCACATGGTGGAGGTAGACATCAACATGTTGGACAAAGCTCCACAGTTTCTCGTAATGCCCCACCAGGTGCAAAAGTAGGAAGCATTGCTGCTAGAAAAACTGGTCGAGCTAGAATAAAAGATAGAAAGTAAGTTATTCATTTATGCAAAAGGCAAAAATTGATAAATAGATAATAATTTTAAAATCCTGATTGACCAATCAAAGAGTTCGAGTTTTTGTAAAAGGAAAGGTGCAAGGCGTTTTTTTTCGACAAGCCTTAAAAGTAAAAGCTAAACAACACGATATCTTTGGATGGGTAAAAAATCTTATCGATGGACGTGTAGAAGCTGTTCTTGAAGGCGATATGGAAAACGTCAATATTTTAATTGAATGGTGTCATGGTGGACCAGCTAACTCTAGAGTTCAGGATGTCGAAATCCAAAATGAAAAATTTATCAATGAATTTTCAAAATTCGATGTATTGTACTAAAAAATAATGTCATATTTTTTATTTAAAATTAATTCAACGATTTGAGTTAATGGTAGCAGATCTGTTGGTTCCAGTCTAGACGGATAACCCCATTTCAAGGCATACAAGATCCGCCACGTTGACGAGGAAGCGTGGATGCTCCACCTTAGGATTGCTCCCTCCCGGACCTCATCCCTTTCGATGGTTCGGTCTTAGAAGTTATCCCTTCAGATAATTCTTGTCCTGTAACCACCCGCCTCGGCGTGATTTCATTTCCGCACACCAAGCGGGAATTACCTACCTAGAGATTTACCCAACAGTTACTGATCTCTGCATATAGCCGGTTTCAGAATAGGGCACGGCTGGCACCCTGATCCTCCCTACTACCATTTTTTCTTAAAAGTTATTGTTATATTTGCATTAGGTTTTGTTTTCTTTTAGTTTTAAAACGAGATTACACACAGAACAGACGTTTCCAGTACATTCACTTCCACATTTTTGACAAATCATTTTCTGTTTCTGATTTGAATTTTTAACAATCTGAGATACTTTGACTATTGATTGATATAAATTATTTTTAATTCCACTATGCTGATTTTCTAATGAATTTAAAAATTCACGAATTTCTGTTCTAATTCCCTCATTCATGTGTGGACATGGTTCTGATTGAAAAGGAATATTATTTGTAAAAGCATAAAATACAATTTCTGATTCATAAATTTCACAAAACGGTTTTATCTTCCTTAATGAATTTCCAGAAGTATCAGGATCCATCCACCCCACTTTATTTGTATCACCAGATAACATGTTTATGACAAAAGTTTGTAAAGTGTCATCTAAGTTATGACCAGTAGCTATTACATCTGCACCAATATCTTTGGCCGCATGTTCCATTGCTCGTCTACGCAAAGTTCCACAAATAGAACAAGATGATGTTTTCTCATTTTCTCTTAAATCTAATGCTTCGTCTAGTGTCAATTCAAATAATTCTTTGTAGGAATATTTAGTTAATTCTACATTTAGATCTTTACAAAATTTTTCTACAATTTCTAATGCTTCATCTCTATATCCAGGTATTCCTTCATCAATTGTTATGGCCTTAAATCTGAAATTATGATTTGCAGCCATTTTATTCATTATATTTAGCAGTGCTAGAGAATCTTTTCCACCTGAAACTGCAACGGCGACAAGTTCATCATTTTGAATCATTTTATATTTTGAAATGGTCTTTGCTGTTTTTCGAAGTATTGAATTTGAAAAACATTGAGAACACAGTTTTTCACCAGAATATTTACGAGTATATGCTATTTGATTTTCACATCTATCACATTTCATTAAACTAAATTGAAATTTTACATTAATTATTCTTTAGGAATTTTAGATTGTAAACCAACCAGATTTGATGTACGACAAGGCAATGTTTAATCCAAACAATGCAAAAGTAAAACCATAGATTCCCCACATTATTCCATTGACAGATTTTTCTGATAATCTCTGATCAATGATTGTATGAACGAATTTTCCGCCATCCAAAATAGGTAATGGAAGCATGTTGATTATACCGATAAAAAATGAAATCATCCATAACCATAACAAAAACATTGAGAAATTCATGTCATTCCATTCGATAAAATTCAAAACTGGTTTATATGCTAGCGAATTATCACGCATTATTCCAATAAGACCTCTTTCTGGATCTTCAGGAGATGCCATAATTTCAACTGAGTAATCTAAATTTTCTCCATTTCTTAAAACAGATACATTAGAAGTTTCTCCTGGACTTAAACTGGGAAAGTCTAGTGGGTTCAAAATCGGTATATCATTAATTGAAGTAATAATATCATTTGCCAATAATCCTGCTTGTTCAGCTCCTGAATCCTCAATAATTGAAAGAATCAAAACGCCTTCAGGTAATTCGTAAAACACACTTAGTAGAGGTTCAGGCATTATTAGAGCAAATAACGGATTGGTCAAAAGAATAGCTCCCAAAACAAATGCAAAAATGACATTTGCTGTAGCTCCTGCCCCAATAACTCTTAATTTTGAAATCTTTTTTGCTTTGTTAAATTCTTCTTCATCTGGTTCTACAAATCCTG
Source organism: Nitrosopumilaceae archaeon (assembly GCA_035527875.1). Taxonomy (GTDB): domain Archaea; phylum Thermoproteota; class Nitrososphaeria; order Nitrososphaerales; family Nitrosopumilaceae; genus Nitrosomaritimum. The sequence goes on from DATKZR010000055.1 coordinate 8,901, forward strand.
CAAACATTGCAATAAAAATTGCAAATCCTCCAGTCTTTATCTTAATTTTTTCTAATGTCGCTACAATCCCATGTGCTCCTTCATGGACAACTAAAACTATTGGAATTGATAAAAGAAAATATGAAATGGACGATGCGGAGGTTAAGGTTACACCCGGAATTAACACTGTCAGTTGTGAGAAATCTGAAGGGGCAACAAAAAACTTGGAAACATTATCTAACAAAAACCAGAATGCAAAACCCATCATAATAAAACCCGAAATTACACTTACATCTGCAAAGACTCTGATTCCTCTCCTAGTTCGACCAAGAATTTTTGTTAAAACAGATTGTACTTGTTTATTCTTGTAAACCAAGCTGTAGGCTTTTATCTCCACTCCATATTTTTCAAGTTTTAGTGCCTTTGCTGCTACCACTATTACTACCCACGCTATTAACACATAGATAATCGAATTCTGGGTAATAAAATCAAGTTCCAAACTAATTGTTAATTTTTTAAACCTCGGTCATTTATCGTTTACTATGAAACCCACAATAATTGTATCAACTTATCCGGACAAAAAATCTATAATAAAAATTTCAAAGGAATTGGTAAAAACCAAAATTGTCGCATGTGTTAACATCACAAAAATTTCCTCAATTTATGTATGGCACGGAAAAATGGAAAATACATCTGAATATCTGGCTTTATTCAAAACCACTACCAAAAATAAAAAAATTCTTAAAGAAAAAATTAAATCCACTCATCCATACGAAGTTCCAGAAATAGCCGAAATCAATGTCAATTCAATAAACAAATCTTACATGAATTGGTTAGTAGATTCAACGATTTAAGATTCAACAGGAAATCGTAATACGGAGACAATTCCTCCTAATCCTGTTACTCTAAGACCAAGGTCAGTAGATGAATCAACTCCATATGTTTTTACACCCTTACTTTCTGTATCATTAAGAAAATCAATAATTTTTTTTTCATCGTGAGTTTGAATTATTTTATCTGAAAAAACAAGTGATTCAACGGCACCAAATTGATTTGCTTTGAATGTTTCTTCAAAACCCATTGTAAACTTTCGACTTTTTTTGTTTGCCATAATCATTATTTCATCAATGATGGCAGAAACTTTGGCTAATTTACTTTCAGACATGATCTCTTTCATAGCTTGAGATTTAGTAAATATGTAAATACCATCTTCTCCTCCTGAATCAATTCCTTCTACTACCTGAATTTTGAATTTCTGACTTTGAGGTTTTTGGAGAAAATTTGCAAATCGTTTTTTTGTTTCTCCTGGCCCAAAAATAATAATAGAATCTACTTCTTTGATAATTGAAAATATTGCTTGTTGAACTTGTTCAAAAAATTTTTCAATATTGAAATTGGTTTTATACCTTTTTCCACCAGATCCAGAGTAGATATTTGGAATAAATTGCAAATGGGTTCCCTTTAGTCTTGCAATACCACAATCTCCTGTATCAATTGCAACCAACAAAAAACCCAGTTGTTTATTGTTTGATCCCATTAAATTCTTTTCAACTGGTAACCAATTCTTTTTTGTAATTGTAATACCATCATTCAGTTTAAGAATAAATGAATGGTGTGATCCATGAGGTATCATTTCGTTACTTGACTCAGAAATTGTACCTCCAATCCTTAATCTATCCAAAACTTCATCAAGTGAAATTTTTTCTACCATCAGTGCAATTCGGACTCTGATTCTTTCTCCCTTATCTGGTCTTGAATAATCTTTATCTTGTTTAATTACTCGTGTAGTGTCACCAACCACTGTATCCTCCTCTTTAATTATTCGTCGAAGATTGAATAAATCATCGGAATCTTCCGGAATTACAGAGATAGAGTTTTCATCAATAATTTTTGTAATCATGATAATCCCATAAAATTTAACGACAAAAAAGTTTAGCTAGTAACTTCTTCAGATTTTTTCTCATCTGCTTTTTTCTTCACATAATTTTCCACCCAATCTAAAGTGAGAACACCGGATTCAGCTAAATTTGTTAATGAATTTGAAGAAGCCTCCCCAGTAACTTTTCCATTATCTCTTTTGATCTGTCGCCACTTTAATGAAGTATTTCCACTTTTAGAGTTGTATATTATTCCAAGGACATCTCTACCATTAACAAAAGTTATGTCTCTAATTTTTTTTAGAGTAACTTTGTCTGCTGCTTCAACGTAAATTGAACCAAGACTTTCTTCTCGTTCCGCAAAAACCTCATTATCATCCAGATAGCTTCTAGGGGCATAGGATTTGCAGGTACTGGATATGACAAATCTTCTAAAACTTTCCAATGAAGTTGCCATATCAATTGTAACCATTTTGAAAGACTGATCAATTGGCCATTTATCAAGCTTCTTGAAAGACTCAATTAGTATCAAAATGAATCCTGCTTTGCAGGCAGTGATGTTTTTATCCCTATGATTGATGATGAGGATCTTGAGTTCTGAGCCTGCTCTTAGAATTTTTATTGTCCAATGATGATTTTAAATTGTGAAATCCCTTACAGAATATTTAGTATTTAATGTAAAAACTCGTAGAGCCTTTGTTAACATAACCCCTAAAATTATAAAATTAGTTACAAAGAGCAATATCCAAGAAGGATTATGTCTTGTAAATGCAATGCATATCACTGCTAGTGTTTTCATAAATGATAATGAAAGTGGTTTACATCAAGATTATGAAAAATGGTTAGAAAGACTTGCACCACATGAACCAACAGGACAATATGATCACAACAAAACAGGTGAAGACAATGCAGATGCTCATTTAAAACGACAAATAATGGGACGAGAAGTCGTTGTTGCAATCACTAATGGTAAATTGGATTTTGGTCCATGGGAACAAATTTTCTATGGTGAATTTGATGGGCGAAGATCAAAAAGAGTTCTAGTAAAAATTATTGGTGATTGATCAAACTATCCAAAATCTGCTTCTCTTTTCTGACTTTGCGATTCATTTTTTCTTGCAGCTTCTCTAAATTCATCATCATGATTTTGAAGACCATGTCCGCAATTTACACAAGCAACTTTGTAGCCATCTTCATTTTTTAAATAAGTTTCACAACCACAAAAACATGCCATAAGTATAGTGACCTAACAGATGATATATCCTTTTAGGCTAATCCAATTTTCTCAAATTTAGTTTTGAATTTCTGTTTTGCAGCATTTACCCTCTGGAATGGAATGATCATGAGGACATTTTCTAGGATGTTTTAACATTGTACAAAGCGCATCAGTAAATTGTATATTCATATGGTGTTCAATACCACAAACCATCTCCTCATCAATTTCCACTTTTAGTGCACTGTCCATGAGGACTTCTAATAATCTGCTATTTCTCATCATACTAGCCCCAACTTTCTCACCTTCTTCAGTAAGAATTACTCCTGCCTTGTTGTAATTTACCAAATTTTTTACATTTAATTTTTTTAGCATTTGCACAACGCTTGGCTGTCTTACATTAAGCATTTTTGCAATGGTGCTAATTTTTACATCTCCTCCTCGTTCTTTAATGTGCCAAATAGCTTTTAGATACATCTCAACGTGTTCTGCTTCAGCTGTTCCAACAAATAGAGTTTCATCATCTAGTGAATCCATATTATCCCTCTTTCGAATCTTTTAATAAATATTCGAAATATTCTCTTGCAAAAACAGCTAATCCGGCATGATCTGCCCAAATGGCAACTATTTCATTTGATTTTACCTCTCCTCTGTCTGGACCTAATAAAATTACGACATATCTTTTATCGGCTACTATTCCTCCTCCGAACAACCCCTTTTTGATTTTTACAGTTGCCACTCTTTTGATAGCAGTCAATGAATTTTTATCCATTTTATCCGAAGTAAGAAGAGTAATTTCTATTCCCTTGTCGTGAAGTAATCTTAGTTTTGGTAATGCCAACTGAACCAATTCTTGCCCTGCTTCAGGTATTGCAATTAATACTTCATTTCTGCAGGATTCAACCATTTCTAAAATTTTTGTGGTAATATTTACTGCACCAGAAAGTACCCAAATATCTGGTTTCTCGCTTGTTCCACTTTTTTCGTATAAGGGAATTAATTCATTTAAGATTATATTTTGATTTTTTGCAAAATCTCCTTCCATCTTCTGTTTTGTAGTTTCCAAACCAGTTGAAGGTGACTTTGCAAAATATTGGGTTGGTCTTGAATTATCAGAACCTATCCATCCTTTTTCTTCTAGCGTTCCTAACACTTCGTAAATTTTTGAGTAAGGAACTCCAGATTTTTGACTAAGATCTGATGCTGTTAGCTCACCATCTTTTAGCAGGGAAGTAAATGTTCTTATTTCATAACTAGTTAATCCAATCTTCTCCAAAGATCTTTTGGCTTTATCTGAAATGTTCATGCGATCTAATCGATTAGTTTTGTTATTTAAACCAAATATGCCTTTAACCTAAATTCCACCGTGGGGCTAGTGGGAAATGGATTATATACTATTTCAGGAAATTTTCAGTTATACAATGGCATTAATTCAAATTTCCAATCAGTCAACAAAAAACCTAGGCAAGAAATCTACCATAAGATTTACCCAAAGTATCTGTCCTGACTGTAACATGATTTTGGATGCCGAAGTTTTTGAAAGAGATGACAAAGTCTTCATGTCAAAAATTTGTCCTACTCACGGAGAGTGTGAGGAATTATACTTTGGTTCTTATCAAATGTACAAAAAATTCAGTACCTACTGGGTAGATGGAAAAGGAGCTCATTCTCCAAATGTTATGATTGACAAATGTTCATGTCCAAATAATTGTGGCTTGTGTTCAAACCACTTATCACACAGTGGATTGGCAAACATGATCGTTACCAACAGATGTGACTTGACGTGTTGGTATTGTTTCTTTTATGTCAAGAAAGGCCTTGAGGGAGCTTACATGTACGAACCAGATCATAACCAAGTTAGAGGAATGATGAAAACCCTAAAGGCCGAAAGACCAATTCCAGGAAATTCTATGCAAATTACTGGTGGTGAACCAATGCTAAGAGAAGATATTACTGATCTTATCAAAATTATGAAAGAAGAAGGAGTTGATCATATTCAAATGAACACAAATGGTATTAGACATGCCATGGATCCTGAAGCTGCTAGAGAAGTACGACTAGCTGGATGTAACAATTTGTATCTTAGCTTTGATGGAGTAACTGCTAGAACAAATCCTAAAAACCATTGGGAAATCCCTTATGCTCTTGATAGTTGTAGAAAAACTGGAACCACTGTTGTATTTGTTCCAACTGTAATCAAATCAATTAATGATCATGAATTAGGTGGTATCATTAGATATGCCCAAAAGAACATGGATGTAGTTCATGCTGTTAACTTTCAACCAGTATCATTAACAGGAAGAATGGGAAAGTCTGAACGTGAAAAATATAGAATCACAGTTCCAGATTGTATTCAAAGAATTGAAGAACAAACAAATGGTGAGGTAACAGTAGATGATTGGTTCCCAGTACCAAGTTGTATGCCATTAACAAATGTAATAGAAGCATTTTCAAGCAAACCAAAGTATGAATTATCAATACACTTTGCATGTGGTGCAGGAACATACATCTTTGAGGATGAAGAAACAAAGAAATTTGTCCCATTAACAAAATTCTGTGATATTCAAGGAATGCTAGAACTGTTTGAAGACAAAGCCGAAGAGATTCGTTCTGGTAAAAACAAATACTTTACAATGCTTGAAGTTGTTAGAAAACTAAAGGGATTTGTTGATACAAAGAAACAGCCTGCAGGACTAGACTTGGCAAAGATGTTTGGAAACATCTTGATGAAAAGATCATTTGATTCCATTGGTTCATGGCATGTCAAAGGCCTGTTCTTAGGTATGATGCACTTCCAAGACAAATACAATGAAGACCTTGAAAGATTACAAAGATGTGATATTCACTATGTAACACCTGATCTTAGAATTGTTCCATTCTGTGCATTCAATGTAATTCCAGAATGGTATAGAGATAGAATTCAAAAGAAATATTCCATCACTGTAGAAGAATGGGAAGAAAGAGAAGGTGTCAAACTTGAAGATGGTCTTTACAGAGGTCTTATGAGACGTGGTGCAGGTGATGAACTTGCTGCTGGTTGTGCAAAGAGCCAAATGTTCCATGACGCTGCACAAGCGACAACGTAGAATTTAATTCAAAATCTTTTCTAAATAATTCTAAATTTTTGCCAAAGAGTAATAAACAATCCTATAATCCATCAAACAATTGATATCATCCTTCTTTACTGTAGGAAACTTTGACTTTAAACTGCAGCATTTGTTAATAATTGGAATTTTGATTCTTTCATTCACCACATCATTTTTGATTCGTTCACAAGGTGCAGATTATGGTTTTGAGCTACATGAATTTGATCCGTTTTTTAATTTTAGGGCAACAGAATTCCTTGTAGAAAATGGCCTTTCAGAATATTATGTTTGGCATGATAATTTGAGTTGGTATCCTGAAGGACGGAATGTATCTGCAACTTCACAAGTCATGCTTCACATTACTGCGGCTGGAACATATCAATTATTTGGAGGAGGTTCAAGCTTGTATGATTTCACAATTTTATTTCCAGTTGTTTTTAGTTCACTAACAGTTCTAGTAATTTTTGCACTAGTCAGATTGATAGGTGGAACTACAGCAGGCCTTTTTGCAGCTTTATTCTACTCTGTTTCTATGCCTATTATTTTAAGAGGTACTATAGGTTGGTTCAAATCTGAACCATTGGGATTATTTTATGGGTTACTGGGTGTTTATCTATTTTTAAGTGGAATAAAAACTGAAAATAAAAAAATAGTTGTTTTAAAGTTAATTGGAGCAGGAATAATCTTAGCATTTGGCCTGGCTTCATGGGGCGGTATTCAATTTTTTGTTATTCCATTAGGGGCTTTCATTCTTGCTTTACCATTTATTAGAAAAGATCATAATTTTCTTGTTTGGTCAATTCCACTCTTTGTGGTTTCATTTCTATCGAGCGTTATGCTGTTTGAAAGACCTGGATCGAGTTTTGTATTTGGGTTGGGGGGAGTTTCATTAATTGGACCAACAATTTTCTTAGTCATTTGTATAATAATTCAAAAATATAGCAGTGAAAAAACCAAAATTCGAAATGGATTGTTTCTTTTAATTGCCATACTAATCATTAGTCCAATCTTGATTGTAATTAATGAGGATTCTAGCTTTTTACCATTACCTAGTTTTCGATACTTGAATGCAATAAACCCATTTCTTACTACAACAGATCCTTTAGTTGATTCTGTTGCTGAACACGCTACCACCACCATATCTCAATCATTCTTCTTCCATTCCATTTTGATGATCTTTGCCGGATTAGGAATTTGGCTTGTCCTAAGTAAAAAATCAAATACTAAATATTTAGAAAAAGATATGATAGCGTTTAGTTTGATATTGGGTCTTGTTGGTGTTTATGTTAGCTCTGCTTTTGTACGACTGGAAGTGTTTGCTTCTATTTCTATAATAATTCTCTCCTCAATTGGATTATCTATTTTAACCAAGGAAATTTTTCAGATTATTGTTGAAAATAAAGCCAAGAAAAATTTAATGAAATTTTCCTATCTAGGGGCTATTATTTTACTTTTGATTATGCCATTGATCATACCTGAAAATGGAAATTGGGTAAATGGCACTAAAGCTCCACCAACTATTCTAAATGGAGGATCAGCGTATGGAATTGCCACTGATGATTGGAAAGAATCCTTAGAATGGATAAAAACAAACACTCCAAAAGACTCAGTAGTTGCTGCTTGGTGGGATTATGGATACTGGATTTCTACAATGTCAGATAGGGCCACTTTAACTGATAATGCTACCCTTGATTCTAAAAAAATCCAAAATTTTGCAAAAACCCTAATTAGTTCCCCTGATCAGGCGTGGAATACTTTCCAAGAGACAGGTGTTGACTATGTAGTTGTTTTTGTTGCAGGTCAAAGGATTGGTTCAGATGGTGAATCACTGTATATTCTTAATGGGGGAGGAGACGAATCCAAAAAGCAATGGTTTATGCGTATTGCAGGAGAACCTACAGAAAAATACCTAAACCAAGATGGTTCGAGTGGAACTGATTATTTTTGGAATAATACATTATTGGGGAAACTATTTCCATTCTCTACTATAGCGTATATTGATCCAAACAACTATGAAGTACAATCAGAGACATACAGACCTGGTTTAATGCCAATCTATTCCAAAGATATCAAATATCCCACCAATGGAGATGGACCCTTTAGATTTGTTCATGGCTCACCATCATTTATGAACGAAAATCAAATTTTATTAGGAATTTTTGTTTACGAAATAAATGATGATTACATTCCATAACTAAATATAAAATTCTAATAATTTTATCTAACTCACATTATACAAACAATATAATACGTCTAAATCAATTTATACAAACAATTTCTTACCAAATTAATGTTTACTGGAATAGTAGAGGGTATTGGAAAAGTTAAGAGAATTTCAAAAGCTACCAAAAATAGAAGTGCAATACAAATGTTGGTAGATTTAGGAAAACATGGAAAAGGTTTGAAGCCAGGCCAAAGTGTTGCACTGAATGGAGTTTGTTTAACTGTTACCAAATTATCTAAAACTGGATGTACTTTTGAAATGATTGAGGAAACCACAAAAAAAACAGATTTGGGAAATTTAAAACCAGGTGGAATTGTAAATATTGAAAGAAGTTTAAAAGCAGGTGACCGACTAGAAGGACATTTTGTTTTAGGTCATGTAGATGGAGTTGGTACAATAAAAAAAATTCAAAAAAAACCCAAAGAAGTTCAAATTTGGTTTGCCATTCCAAAAAACTTATCAAAATTTATTGTTAAAAAAGGATCAATTGCCATGGATGGAATTAGCTTAACCGTTGTTGACATAAAAAAAAATTTAGCTTCTGTTTGCCTAATCCCACACACAATAGAAGTCACTAACTTTAAAACAAAAAATATTGGGGATAAAGTTAATATTGAAACTGACATTCTTGGAAAATATATTTTAAAATAAAATAAACAGTTTACCAATTTAGTGGTAATTACCAATTTTTTAGTAAACTTTATAATCAGATCTAAGCCCATTTTGATTTAATGTCACTTGAATCAGGTCTTGAATCCTTGAAAAGAGGTGAATTTGTTCTGTTGTTTGATTCTGCAGGACGGGAAAATGAGATTGATATGGTAGTTGCTGCAGAATTTGTAACCCCCGAACACGTAGCTAGAATGCGCCAGCATGCTGGTGGTTTATTGTGTATAGCAATTACCAATGACTTTGGGAATTCATTGGGACTTCGATATATGCACGACATCTTAGGTGAATCATCAATAGATAAAGAAATGATAATGGGTCTTGCCCCATATGGCGATAGACCTACTTTTTCAATTTCTATAAATCATTATCAAACTTATACTGGAATCACTGATAACGATCGCTCTTTGACTATTCGGGAAATGGCAAAAATTTTTGATGTGGATAACAAAAAGAAAAAATTTGTTTCTTCCTTCAAAACTCCAGGTCATGTGCCATTATTGCTCGCATCAAAAGGATTATTGGAAACGCGCCAAGGTCACACTGAAATGTCAATTTATTTGACCAGACTTGCAGGTTTAACTCCCGTAACTGCAATATGCGAAATGATGGATGCTGAAACTTATACTGCATTATCTTTTGAAAAGGCAGAAAAATATGCTAAACAAAACGCTATTCCATTAATTGATGGAAAAGAACTCTTAGAATATTCAAAGGTGCATTAATTTTGAAAATTGCTGTAGTGGTTTCGGAATTTAATCAAGAGGTGACATCTAGAATGCTTTTGATAGCTCAAGAAAAAGCAAAGAAACTGAAATTAAAAATAATTTATACTTGTCAAGTTCCAGGAGCCTATGACATGCCTATTATTGTTGATGCTTTGTTACAAAAGAAAAATGTAGATGGAGTAGTCACGTTAGGTGCTATAATAAAAGGACAAACAAAACATGATGAGATAATTGCTCAATCTACTGCAAATGCCTTAACTCAACTTTCCTTAAAATATAAAAAACCAGTTTCGTTGGGTATTTCAGGTCCGGGCATGCAAGAGAGACACGCTTATGCACGAATTAGACCAGTAGCTGAACGAGCAGTCGAAGCTATCGTAAAAATAACCAATGAGCTTGAAAGGATTAAAGAATGATCCAACTTAGCATTTTAAAAATAGATGGCTATGGTCCTTGGACCTTGACTCTAGGAAGTGATAGAGAACATGAGCTCCAAATTCTTCAGGCATCAATTTACATGGAATTACAAAAAGAATTTTCAAAGAAAAATTGCCTTGTTTTTCTAAATAGAGCAGATGAATTTTTTGTGGCCTCAAACGGTTTAGACCTAAAGGATCACATTGAAATTCAAAAAAATCTTAATGAAAAATTTGACGTTAAACTTTCGATTTCTATTGGCTACGGAGAATCTCCATTTGAAGCCAATCAAAAAGCCTATGAAGGAAAGAAAAATAAGGTATCTTTAAGCGACGAACATAATATTTTTGGTTTTGTAAATAACACCTCAGAGAAACAAGTGACTATTTTACATTTTGATGTTGACGATCTTTCTTCCAGAAGAAAAATGCTTTCTCCTTTTGAAATTTCTTCGATTATTTTTAGCCTATATACAAAAATGTTAAAATTTTTTATTGAAAAAAATTGTCTTACCTTTTTCATGGGGGGAGATAATTTTATGGTAATTTCAAGTCTTGTTGGAAAAAAAAATGCAAAGGATTTCATAGAATTGATCAAAAAAGAAGAGGGGATCCTTTTGAACTGCGGAGTTGGTACTGGAAAAACTTCCAGAGAGGCTGTAAGTCTTGCTACCAAATCCTTGGATACTATTAGAGAAATTCGAGATTCAGGAAAAGAAAAACCTGAAGTTTATGAATTACAATGTTAATTAAAAATGCAAGTATACTCCTTGGCAAAGAGTTAGAATATGTATCAAATACAGATGTAACAATTAAAGATAGTCGATTTAAAAGAATTCAGCCTAATATTGGCTCTAATGCAAAAGAGGAATCAATTGATTGTGAAGGATTACTATTAATTCCAGGATTTGTTAATTGCCATACTCATATCGGTGATTCCATTGCCAAGGATGTCACTTTGAATAGTTCGGTAGATAATCGGGTTCATCCAGTTTCAGGGATCAAGTCAAAAATCCTAAAAGAAACAGATCCCAAACATCTTAAAATTTTTATGAAAAATTCATGCCAATCGATGTTGAATAAGGGAATTACAACCTTTGTGGATTTTAGAGAAGGTGGATTAGACGGGGTTTTGATGTTAAAAGAAGTATTAACTACGATTCCTATCCGTTCAATAATACTCGGGAGATTAGAATTTTACCAAAACAATATCGAAATAAAAAAAAATATTTCATTTCCAAAAAACAAAATTGAAGAATTAACCAAATTACTCAAAAAATGTGACGGACTTGGAATCAGTGGAGCAAATGAAAATAGTCAATCAGTATTGAATTATTATTCAAAGACATCTAAAATAAGAGCTATTCATTCATCTGAAACAAACGAGAGTGTTTCTGTTTCAAAAAAGACTACCGGTAAATCTGAGACAATATGCGCTTTGAACCTAAAACCTCATTTTATGGTTCATATGACATATGCCTCCGAGGAAGATCTTGTTGTCACCTCTAAAAAAACCAGAGGTATAGTAATTTGTCCGCGAGCAAACGCTTCACTTGCAGAAGGAATTCCAAATATCAATTTAATGAAAAAAGCTGGATGTACCATCGCATTAGGAACTGATAACATCATGATAAACTCTCCAGATATGTTTCGAGAAATGGATTATCTATGGAAAGTCTCAATGGGAATTCATAAAACAAGAATTAGTCCAAAGGAAATTCTAAAAATGGCAACAGTCAACGGGGGAAAAATCTTGAAAAAGGAAATAGGAGTAATTGAAACTGAAAAATACGCAGATGGAATATTTATTGATAAACATTCTCTTGATTTAGAACCTATGCATAATGTTCATGCATCCATTGTTCATCGAGCATCAGAATCTACAATAAGAGCAGTAATGATTGGGGGTAAGATAGTTCATGGAAAAATTTAATTTGAAAATAATTTTGAGTGCAGCAATATCAATAGATGGAAAAATAGCAACAAAGTCTGGAGATTCAAAGCTTTCTTCTAAAAAAGATCTTATTAGACTTCACAAATTACGATCAAAAGTAGACGCTATACTAATTGGAAAAAATACGGTTAACCAAGATGATCCCCTCCTGACAGTAAGGTACTCAAAGGGAAAAAATCCTGTCAGAATAATTCTAGACTCTCACGGGACCATCTCAAGTGAATCAAAAATATTACAAACAAGCAATAAAGTAAAAACCATAATTGTTGTTTCAAAAAAAATTACAAAAAATAATTTACAAAAATTAGAAAAATTTCCTGTGGAAATAATGGTAATTGGTGAAAATCAAGTGAATATCAATTCATTGATAAAACTTCTTAAAAAAAGGAAATTTAAAACAATTCTTCTCGAAGGAGGAGGTACGGTAAATTGGGAATTTATTAAAAATAATTTAGTAGATGAATTTTTTATAACAATTACTCCCTTTATCCTGGGAGGAAAAGATGCCATAACAATGGTCCAAGGGGAGGGGTTTGATAAAATCAGAAAATCTCCTAAACTTAGACTAAATGCGATTAAAAGGCTAGAAAATGACCTTATTTTACATTATACAAAACTGTAAGTTATTATACTTAATTTGGAAAAAAAGGACGAGAAATTGGCAACAAAAACGAAAACTACAACAAAAAAGAAAACTATCCCAAAAAAGAAAGTTACAAAAAGTTCTAGTAAAAAGACAAAGACTACCTCCAAAACCAAGAAACCAGCATTTGGTGGATATGCAATTAACTTTGCAGGTCGCAAAGAAACTGTTGAGCAAGTATTTGGAAACAAACCAATTGCACCAAGTGAAATGACTAAAAGAATTTGGATCTTTGTTAAAGCAAATAGTCTTTCAAACAGATAGAGACAATTGGATAACCAAAAATCTGATAACTCTTTTCTTATCTTTTAATTTTTATAAAATTAATTTAATAAACTTTAGATAAAGGAATCTATAAAAAAATCTAATGTCAACAGTATCTTTACGACGTGATCACGATCTTATCGAAAAAGTAATCAAAGCTATGGAAGTGACAATTCAACTTCTTAATAATGGACAACAAATTCCTGAGTCTATACTTTACCCCGTAATTGATTTTTCTAAAAACTTTACAGATGTATGTCACCATAGTAAAGAAGAAGATGTATTATTTCCTGCATTGGAGCAGGCAGGTATGCCAAGGAATATGGGGCCAATTGCAATGATGTTAATAGATCATGAACGTTCCAGAGAAATTGGAAAACACATGGAAAAATCTGCAAAAGAATACATTGAATCTGGCAATTCTACGAATTTAATTGATGATATGAAGCAATATACACAACACATAACAGAACATCTTTGGAAAGAAAATAATAAATTGTTTATGATGGCAGAAGCTCGATTACAATATGTTTCAGAAAAAGTCGATAAAGAATTAAACAATGTAGAAGAATCCAAACTTAAAGAAACTGGAAAAACTAGAGAAAATTATGAAAAATTAGTTGAGAACCTTTGTGAAAATGTTTTAAAACAAAAAAATTAGCAAATCAAAATTATTCTACGTAATGATGATGAGTAAGATTTTCATAGAATCTAACTGCTTTAATATTTACAAATTCTAGCATTCCATATCTTGATAATTCTCGTCCAAATCCACTATGTTTTACCCCGCCAAATGGAATTCGTGGATCTGAAAGGACCACATTGTTAACACTGACTATACCTGATTCTATCCTCCTTGACATTTTATCTGCTTTTTCTAAATCTTTAGTCCAAATGCTTGCACCTAATCCAAATTCAATATCATTTGCTAATCTGATTGCTTCACTTTCATTTTCTACTATCGTTATTGGGGCTACGGGACCAAAAGTTTCTTCTTTTGCTATTCGCATGTTTGGTTTTATGTTTGTGAGAATAGTGGGTTGATAGAAGTAACCTTTCCCTTCAATTTTTGAACCGCCCAAAAGGATTTCAGCTCCTTTTTCCTTTGCATCCTCAACAATTCCTGAAATTGTTTCTAAACCTTCTTTACTAGAAAGTGGACCAATATCAGTTTCTATAGATGTGGGATCTCCAACTTTTAATTGAGATGCTTTTTTTATAAATAACTCCGTGAAATCTTTGGCAATATTTTTTCCAACAAAAAATCTTTTAGAGGCAACACAACTTTGTCCACAATTGATAAATCTACCCTTAACTGCCCCTTCAGCAGCATTTTCGATTATTGCATCATCTAAAACTATGAAGGGATCACTTCCTCCAAGTTCTAAGACACATTTTTTCAGATTTCTTGCTGTCCTTTCACCAACTTTTGCACCCGCATTTGTGCTTCCAGTGAAAGTAACCGCATTAACATCTGAATCAATAAGATTATTTGCAGCATCAACACTTCCTACTAGTGTTTGAAAAACACCATCTGGGATACCTGATTCAGTAAAAGCTTTTTCAATTTCAATCCCAGATTGAAGAGTTATTCTAGATGGCTTCATTACAATTACATTTCCTGCCATCAAACAAGGTGCAGCAAATCTTAGAGCTTGCCAATAAGGAAAATTCCAAGGCATTATAGACCCAATTACTCCAATTGGTTCAAAGGTTAGGAAACTTTTTCTGGCATCTGTATTTAATACTTCATCAGCGAGAAAACTGTCTCCATGATCTGCATAAAACTCTAAAGCCCATGCACATTTTTCCACTTCTCCAATTGACTCCTTTAGAGGCTTTCCCATCTCAGAGGTGGCAATTTTAGCTAGGGTAGTTTTATTTTTTTTCAAATATTCAACTAAATTGTAAATGTAACTTCTACGCTTTTCATATTCTTTTTTCCACTCTGGAAAAGCTCGTTTTGCTTTACCTACTAATTGAAAGACTTGGTTTTTATCCATCGGAGTAAATTTTGAAATTTCTTCACCAGTTGTTGGATTTACCGTAGTAATTTGACTCAAGGATCTTCCCAATAATTACTCCTATTTAATTTAGTGTGGAGGTTTTCTCACGGGAATATCTAAATTTTAAAATTCTTTATCTATATTCTCTTGAGCAAAAACTTATGTTTCTAAAATGTTTACAGATAAAATTATTTAAGATTACTTTGAAAATTATTACTTAGAACACTTGCTGCATATCTTGTTTCATCTCATCAATTTTTTTGGCATATGCTTTTTTAGATTTATCATTTTTCTTTAAATTCAAAACGTTCTGACAAGTTGGACACTTGAACATTCCCTCTAAAGCATCTTCAAATGTGACCCGAGGACAATCTTCATTACCACAATGATAAAAATCTGAATGATTCTCAAAATCTAATCTTTGCTGTAATCTGTCGGTAATTTTCTTTTTTTGATTTTCAATGAAATGCTCTACTTCTTCCCTTCTAGTTCTCCATCTATAGACAAACCAACCTTTTCGTTCATCCTTTACTCTTATTCCAGTTATCAAAGATTTTCCAAATAAATCATACAATACTTTTCTAACCATGTTGATTCTTAGACCAGTGGAACTTGCTATTTCCTCATCGGTTGCGTCCTCAGCTTTTAACAGGGATCTTGCAACTTTGAGGTATTCATCACCACCAATCATAGAAGCGATTCTTACAAACGGATCTTCGTACTTATCTACCAACTTTAATGACTAATTGTATTCTATTATTAATCCCTTGTTTCTATCATAACTACGGTTTTACCCTTTTTTGTAGGAATGATTTTTCTTTTGCCACCAGAAAATTCTTTATTGAATTGGTTGCCCGCTTGAATACGATCCAAAAGTATGGCTAACGCACTAATTTCAGAGTGAGGTTGATTTCCAATTCCTACGTTATAATCTGCAAATTCAAAAATTTCTCTTGGTACTTTTTCCGCACCTACAATAATTACCAAATTCTCCTCTTTTCTGAGATCAGATTGTATATCATTTATCTTTTCTCCGTACATTGTAAGATGAACAATTTTAAATCCATTTTCTTTTTTCTTTTTTATAACAGGTTTCCAACTATCAATAAATTTTATAGAAAAATCTCCCCCCCAAGTATCGTTTATTTTTTTTAGGGTATTTTTAATTTCTGGATTTACCTCAGTCATTAAAATTGTATCTGCACCAAATGCTCTTGCAACCAAAGCTACGTGGGTAGTTACTCTATCATCTCTTACTACTCTTTGACCAATTCTTATTATTTCAATTACCATAAGTATCATTTGATCCCATTGTCGTATTCTTATTATAATTTGGTGAACTCTGATTTTCAACAATATTTTTAATCAATGTTTTTAACTCTTCTAAATTTTTTTCTGCCAAGGCAGACACTGCAATCCATTTTGTATTGTCTGTTAAATTCAATATTTTTGCCCTTTCCTGAATTTCATAGTGTGATACTAAATCTGATTTATTCAACGCAAAAATTATTCTATGTTGTTCCACTCCTACCTCATTTAATGTACGCATACAACTTGCAAACTTCTTTTTTAATTCAAATAATGTATCGCTTACATCAATTACAAGAATAATAATATCTGTGTAAATCAATTCTTCTAAGGTGGACTTGAATGCGTCTATCATATAAGCCGGTAATCTGCTAATAAAACCAACGGTATCTGCAATTAAAAATGATTCCTGATTTATTGTTATTTTTCTTGTTGTAGTCGAAAGAGTTGTGAACAACTCTTTACTTTGTTTTTTTGATTCTCCAGTTAATTTGTTAAATAATGATGTTTTTCCTGCAGAAGTATAACCTGCCAAAGACATTGTCTTAAACCCTTGTCTTTTTCTACCCTGGCGATGCAGTTCTCTTTGTTTACCAGCTTTTTCTAATTTTGATCTTACTGTTTGTATTCTATGTTTGATATCATTATAGTAAACATCTACTCCGTATTGCCCAATTCCCATAAATCCTGGTTGCTCTCCTGCTTTAGCCAAATGCACTTTTTCTTTTGCCCTTGACATTTCATATCTTAATTGAGCTAGTTTTACTTGTAATTTAGATTCTGAACTAGAAGATCTACTATCAAAGATTTCAAGAATTAGGGCTTCTCTGTCTAAAATTTCTAGGTGAAGTACTGATGCTAAATTATAATTTTGACTGGGCCTTAGAATTTCATCAAAAATAATTACATCTGGCCTAAGTTTTTCAGTAATTTCTTCTAGTTTTTCTAGTATTCCTCCACTAATTCCATATTTTCGTTTTTTAAGAAATTTTGGTGTTATCGTGTGTATTACCTGATATCCTGCAGCATCGCACAAACCCATTGCCTCATTTAGTACGTCTTCTTTATCATAGGTAATTAAAATTGCAGAATTCATTTTTCTTTTTAATTCAGTTTATGGCAAATTAAAACCTGACTAAATCGACCCTTTAAAAAAATTATGCCTTTTTCTTTAAAGCCTTTTCAATATTCATATTTAGAACGATTTCTGCAATATCACTAGCATATTCTGAAATTCGTCTAATACTCTCAGTTATCCTTCTTATTCTGTAAATCTCTTCATCATCCTTTAACGATTTTACAGCATCACGAATTTTTTTTTCGTATTTTGTGATTTCAAACGTTTTTTCTATTATCTGCTCAGCCTGAACATAATCTTCTTTGAATAAAGCCAAACACGAATCATCTAATACACTTAAGCAAAAGGTATTCATTTCTTGAATTTTATCTAAAATTTCTTTTTTCACAGTCTTTTTGAATTCTAAGAGATCTTTTGCAATAAAGGCTGCATGATCTGCAGTTCTTTCAATATTTTTTACCACCAGTCTGTATCCAAGACAATCCCTAGCGTTTCTAAATCCCATTTCTTTTAGCATATGTTCATTCTGAATTGCAATTTTTAATTGGCGAATAATATAGAATCCAAATCTATCTACTTCATCATCTGTATTGATAACTTCTTGTGCAAGTTCTAAATTATTTTCTTTTACCGCCAAAATTGCATCATTTGACATCGATTTAGTAAGATGAATCATTCTTTTGAATGCCCCATCCACCGAAAGTTCTAAAAGATTTACCAAAACTTGAATGGTGATTCCTCCCGTAGAGTCTGATATAATTTCAGAACCCATTAGCATTTTTCTAACTGCTTCCTTTACAGCTGTCCTTTGATTTGGATTTAGTCTTCCAAATTTAGGTTTAACATTAATTGTCTTATAGCCTAAAAAATAAAGAGAAATTAGCTTTCTAACAATAGTTGAGGCATTTTCTTCCATTCCGATTTCTATTGTTGCGTCTTCTTTTTTCGGTAATCTTGTTTCAAACTTTGGGGGATAAATCTCCAAAGTAGATGTTCCCTTTCGTACCATTCTTAATTGATCTCCTTGTTTTAAACCGAGTTCAATAATCCATGATTTAGGTAAAGAAATTATGTATGACGATTTACCAGTAAACTGGATTTTTCTTGTTTCTTCCCTTCCATCCATAATCTAAAGAAAAAAATCTTATCTATATAGTTTAGTCCAATCTATAGATGAAAGCACTGAACTAATATTTAGAATAAAATTTTTCACGTATATGGATAGTGTTCTCAAACTTAGGCAAACAATTGACGCACTGTTTGGGCAGGGTGTATCACGATTTTTACCAAAGGACATTGAAATAGTTTTTTCAAGAAAAAATGGCAGGATTAGAACAGTTCATCATAAAGAAGAATTACTATGTACATTACGAATTGATGGAGGTTTGGCAATAACTCCTTATTTTGCACAAATATTACTCCAAAGCAAAAAATTCAAAGAAAATTGTATTGAGATAAACAAAGACGCGGCACCTTTTATTGAGAAAGGTCTTTCTGTTTTTGCCAAACATGTTGTTTGGTGTGGAAAAAATATCAAAATTACCTCTGATACCCCAGTTCTATTTCACAAAAAGGTAATTGCGGTAGGTAGAGCAGTTCTTTCTTCAGAAATGATTAATGATTTTGAAAGGGGGGTTGCAATAAAAGTTAGAGATAGTTTAAAAAGTCGTAATAGAGAAATACCATCATGATGCGAGGCGGTAACCGCGAAATGCGAAGAATGATGGATAAAATGGGTCTTGATATGAAGGAGGTTCCAAATGTTCAAGAAGTGATAATTAAGACGGATAAAAAAGAAATCATTATTTCAAAACCATCAGTTACTGAAATGAAAGCACAAGACAATTCCATTTTCACAGTTACTGCCGATAGTTATGAGGAAATGGAGCTTGAGGTTCCTATATTCTCTGATGATGATATTAAATTGGTTAGTCAGCAAGCTGGTGTTGATGAAGAAAAAGCCAAAAATGCTCTAGAGGAAGCTAAAGGGGATCTGGCAAGAGCCATTCTACTTCTAACAAGTGGATAATTTATTTACGAATTTCGTACCTAAAATATTACAAAAATGAATGATTTAAGTAATGGATTTAACAGATTTTGGTTAAATGAGCAATATGGCTGAATCAAAGGTTACAGGGATAATTCAATCTTTAAGCGGGCTAGAGAATGATTTAGATTCGCTTAAGAGCAAAGTTACAGAAATGAAAAAACAACTTTTTGTCAAAGCTCAAACGGAGATTGATAGTCTCTTAGACAAAACAAGAGAAATGGCAACAAAAGAAGCCGAAGTAATAATCAATGCGTCTAAAGAAAAAGCTAATGCAGAATCAGTAAAGATTGGCCAAAATGGAGAAGCAAGACTTTCTGAAATTACATCCAAAATTGATACTAACTTTGACGAGGCAGTACGAAATGTTGTGTCAACTGTTTTGAAGGCATAAATCTAGATCTGAGAATTATTTTTTCTAAACTATCGATCCTTTACTTAATACTCGTATAGGAACTGCCACCAGGTATGATAAACCATATTATAGATTTTCAAAAATTTTGAAGGTTCTAAATTTATCTTTTGACTCTATATAGCTAGTAGAAATTTCCAATTATGAAAGAGATTTAGGCCTTACAACTAGGAAAGAATCCCCTCTTACTTGTGAAAAACCCATATTACATGAGGATGTATTTGAGCAACATTTTACAATAATTCGTGGACTAATGATTCAAAAATTGAACTTGGATTATGACGAAAAGGATCTTGTCATAGGAATTGACCCTGTGGAACTAATCGGTTTGTCAGTTTTTTACTATGGAAAAGAAATTGAAAGCTCCTTTTACTCATCACGGGAAGAATTAGTTTTACATATTATTGACATTTTAGGAAATTTAAGACCTAAACGAAAGATTATCAAAATTGGTAATGGAAATATGGATATAGCTAAAAAAATAGAAAAACTGCTTAATCTTAGATTTTGTTCTTCAATTGAGTTAGAATATGTAGATGAGAGCAATACCACTTTAAAAATTAAAAATTTTAATCAAAGAGGAAAACGAGATATGCTTTCCGCTAAATTTATTTCACAAAGAGAAGGTTATCGTTATTCTATCCTCCCTCTTTCAATTACGGGATAAAATTTTAATATTAAATACCAAAAAACGCTCAAACCATTTAAAAAAATTTTTTACTTTTTGGAATAATTTTCTTAATTGATTTCATAAAATATTTTCCGTTTTTTTGAAATCCGGTTTATTTCACTAGGTAAAATATTGGTAAATTGAATTAAAAAGGTCCTTTCATTGCTCTAGTTAACACAGATAATACACAGGATGTCTATTCTCATCCAAGAATCTCTTTTTTGATAGGACTTACCATTTTTTTGAATTTATCCAATCAGTTTTTTGTTGTCACCCTGATCGAAATTTGTGCTATTTTTTAAAAATAAATTAGATTAAGGGTTTCTAAAGTTATAATTTACCTAAATTTTATGAGAATTTCATACTTTCTATACTTTTTTTATTAAAAAACGAAAATTTTATTCAAACATCTATATGGATAGCTATAAAAATTTTAAAAAAAATGAAATTAGTCCAAGCTATACATATTTATTGAAGTTTCCTTGGTTTTTTTTACAACTAATAACTCTGATCGGAACAAAAAGTCAAATTTTTATATTTTTTTAAAGAAAAAACACAAAAATTTATCGATCCATCCTTATATAGTTATGAAATCTACAATATAATGTTAAGATGACTTGTAAAGGAATTTGCGTTAGATATAAGGCTCAAAAGCCTGTAGGTACCGGAAGATATGCTTCTGGACAAAGAAGATGCCAAATTTGCGAAATTTTCATCAAATGGGAAGGTCTGTGGTGTCCATGTTGTGGATATAGACTAAGAACAAAACCACGAAATCTCAAATACAAGGCTAAACTTCGTGCAAGAGTTGAAGCTGACTCGATTGAAGCCAAAGCGCTTACAGAAGAACGCCCTGAAGAGATTATAGAGGAGGTTAAACCAATAGTTAAAGCCAAACCAAAAGCAAAAACTGCTAAAACAGTTAAAGCAAAAACTGCTAAAACAGTTAAAGCAAAAACTGCTAAAACAGTTAAAGCAAAAACTGCTAAAACAGTTAAAGCAAAAACTGCTAAAACAGTTAAAGCAAAAA
>DATKZR010000056.1:0-2835 GCA_035527875.1 Nitrosopumilaceae archaeon
TCGTAATTGCAGTAAAATTCACTTGCCCCCAAATATCAGAAATTGGGGCGGTGTATTCTCCAAAATCACTAGAATATTTTATTGGAAAACTCAAAGTTTGTGCGATGGTTTTGTTTGATAATCCAAGATCGCCTCCAAATTCATCTACTATTCTTAGATCAAAATCTACAAGATGGCTATTTACACCATAATTGGTATTAAATAAATCAGTAATTTCTTGTTCTCCACTTTCATCTAATATGTAATCATCCCAGTGAATAATATCATCAATTAATCCATTAAATCCATCTGTTCCAGTTCCATCAATTGCTCCAATGTAAATATTTCCTGAAAGAATGATGCTTCCATTTCCACCATTACTATCAGTATCTGCTAAATTTCCATCTACATACAATTGACAATCGTTATCACCAGGCATTAACGCCACAAAATGATGCCAAGAATCATCCTTATAGTTTACAGCACTAGTACAGGTTGCAATTTCAGAAGCTGAACCTGCATCTAATAGATAGACTAGATAGCCACTTGAATTTAAAAATATTTTATAGGAATTGTTTCCGTTACTGGTTTCAGCATAATAAATAGTTTGATCACTTGTTGGCCCAGAGCTATTTGCATTAAACCAGCCAGATGTCGTTGCAGGAGAAGTATCAAGGTCATTATCATCATTCACCCCTATAGATGCAAATTGATTTCCTGAAAACTCATAAGCACCTGATCCTTGATGTCCCGTTGCATTCCAAACAGGTCTAGATCCTAATGTTGCTAAGGTCATAACAGTATTTGTGGTAGTATCCAATGGCAAATCAAGGTCTTTTTCAAAATGATATGTCATAGTTTCACTGGTAGATCCAGAATGTGTCAAACTTTCTGGCATTGGACTACTAATGTATCGTAAAACGGCATTCCAGTTTCCGTCAGGAATATTGACTGTGACATTGCCATCAGTATTTGTATAAAAAACGGCATTTGTAAAGTTAAAATCAATTATTTCTCCCAAATTGTCTTCTGGTACAGAAGACCACATCTGTCGTTCTCCTAAAGCATCAAAATTTTCTTTATGAAAAAACAAGATATTTTGAGGAGATGAAATAGTTGTCAAAAAACTACTGACTAGTGAAATTCCACTCTCTTCTGCAAATTCGACTACCTTAACGTTAACCTCCTTAGTTACAATATTTCCGGGAACCCCGTTTAGAATACTTGCCTCAAATCTAACTTTATCGTCATCATCTCCAGACACTCTATACACCCACTCAAAAATAGCAGTTTCACCTTTTTCCAAAACAGGGTGCGGCTCAGGTGTGGGACCTTCCAATTCAGCGACAGCACCTAGAGAAATTATGTTTAACAAAGGTTGAATGTTTGTATAAATGGTATTTTGAGTCGAATTGTTAGTTACGGCCAAAAGAATTGTAGATTTAAAATTAGTAGGTACCTCCTCAGGCAATGCAAATAATTGCAGATGGAGAGGGGCAGTTGAAGCATTAACTGAAAATTCTTTTGTAGTCCCCCTATCTGTAACCAATTTCATTTTGTAGGCTTCTGTTTCTAAAGCAGTAAAAGGCAAGGATTGAAGGATATCTTTTGCAGTATTTCCAGTAGTCACGGTACTGTTTAAATCAAATTTATAAACCTGATCTACCCCGGTAACATTTTCTATCCATAGTCGAGTGAAAGAAACAGGAATATCTCCTGAATTATGAACATCTAAATTAATTTTGTTATTTTCAATTGTTAATTTCGATATATCAAATGATTCTTTTTTTCTGTTTTCTCTTTCTTGTTCAACTGCAAAAACATTTTCAGAAAAATTCTCAAATAAATTCATACTGTACGTTAGATAGCTTGCAGCAGTAATGATAACAATAAGGAAAAAAACTCCTCCGACAATAGTAGTTAAAGCTCGTCTTTGTTTCATGGTCCCATAACATAAGTTTGATAGAGAGCGCCTTTTTCAGTAATAACAGTAACTTGAATTGGTTCAGTAGTCGTCCAATTATATGCAATTTCTTTTGATAAAACGTCATTACGAATAATCCCCCCATTTGTGATAAGCAAATCAGTTTTATCAACTGAATTGTCAAGTGTAATTCTTGTTACATTTAATCCGTTGTTTCCAACATTGCTCATTGTTAAATTAATAAATTTACTTGGATTGTTTCCAAACCAAATATTTTCAATTACTAAAAATTCATTTAGCTTGTTTACGCCATTGGAATAAGTTTCATTAAGTTCGTTTTGTTCTGTTGCAAATATGCTGTTTGACCAAGCAGTTAACATACTTCCCATAATAGCTACTGCTGAAAGCAATATTCCAGTAGATACTACAGTAGCTAACGCTCTGCGTTTGGTATGCTTACCCATATAAAAAAAACCAAAAATTCAATATTATTCATCAAGGTGTATTTTCAAAAACTTACATGGCTCAAAATAACACGTTTATTTATGCCCAGAGCAGGTTTTGCCACAAGCTGGACATGAATTATCGGCTGATTCCTCCATAAACAACCCTACTTGATTTGAAAGCCCAAAAACAAACATGGTATATGTCCATAAGAATAAAATCTCTGCTAAATGACCTGGATAGTAGATATTTTGAAGAGATAAAAATAGAATACTATTATCACCAATAATTTGGCTGATTATTCCTAAACACAAAAGAGATATCATAAAATTTACTCCACCTTTAAAAAATAAAACAACCCCAATCAAGGCAGGAATCAAAATTATTGAATCCAAGACTGGGTAGGCAAGCAGTACTAGATAATTTTCATTTGTTAAATTAGATTCGGAATCAATAATCATGATTAAAGAAGGAATTAGAAGAGACAT
>DATKZR010000057.1:0-3561 GCA_035527875.1 Nitrosopumilaceae archaeon
ATCATGAAAATCTAAAGATAAAAAAATGCCCAATATCATTAATCTGTTGGACCGGTCGTCTAGTTTGGTTTGGATGACGCACTCACACTGCGTAAGGAAAATTTCCCGCAAAGGTCGTGGGTTCAAATCCCATCCGGTCCATTTTTAATTTTTCTCCTGCCTATAAAATAATTTTAAAGATACTAACCCAAAAAGCATATTTCGGGCAATTGAAGAGCGTAAGGATTAGTATCAGTATTTTAAGAAAAGTGTAGGTCAATAAATTGCAGCTTTTTTAATATTACAAATTTACGAGATTAAATTATTTTAAAACTAGAATCAGAAGATATGGCGGTTCAATATAATTTCCTCAAAGTTTTTTTCTTTTAGTTTTCATTCTTTTCCTTATCTATGGTCTTTGTAATTATCTTGGCAATTCCAAGTTGAGTCCATTTTTGAGCAGTGGTTTCAACAATACAAAGGGAATTTGGATTGGTTACTCTAACTATTTCAACTTCCCCAGAGGGACAAGGAATTCCAGTTCTACCGATAATTCGAATAACCTCGGATTGAACTTTTTCATCCTTTGCATCCTCTGCAAGAATATTTACAATTGGTGCCTCAGATTTTGACGAATCTATTCCTTTATCTTTTAAGGATTCCATTATATTTTCATTAATTTGGCTAAGAGAAACTAAATTCAAACCAGATTTTTGAATTTTTTCAATTAACAATTCAAGTTCATCAATCTGGTTCCAATCAACTTGATTAGTATAGGTTCCCTTTTCAATTATTGAAAATTCTTGTGGGTGCATTGTAATTACCGCAAATCCATTTGAGTCAATGCTTTTTTTTACATCTTCAAAAGTTTCTTTATTATCTATTTTTTGGAATATTCCAAGATTGGGATTATAAGTTCCTGTGGTGGCAGTTTCTGGAAAATTATAAACTGCTAAACCCTGAAATGGGTAAGGAGGTGGATCCATGTCCCACATTGAACTTAAATGAGTATAGTTATTTTCTTCAAGTGCCGATAACGTATTTTGGTCAAATTCATTAAATGGTGGTATAAACACTTTAGGGGTAACTTCTAATAAATTTGAAATTCTTTCAGTAGATTTTCTGATTAAATCACTTTGGGTGTTTCTATCAAAAGTTGGAAAAGATTCATGCTCCCATCCATGATTTGCAACTTCTATTAATGATCCATCCGCATTAATTGCCTTTTTTACAAAATTTGTTATTTTTGGATCTTCTCCAAACTTGAATTTTTCTCCTCCGATTATTCCTATTGTGAGAGGAAGGTTTTTGTTTTGAAATGTTTCAATAATTTCAATTTGTGGTTTGTTTAACCAAAAGCCCTGTATGTCATCTAGTCTGAAGGCAACACAATTACAACTTTCTAGTGGAGGTGTTTTCCCTATTTCGTTAATTGGCTCAACATATTCCTCATCTTGACCCTCGGCTTCAACAGAATAAAAGGAAAAAAGGCAAACAATACAAAATGAACTAATTACTATATTGCGTCTTATTGAGGAAAATAAAGGATACATGCCAGAATCATCTGGTCATCCATTGACTTTTTCTAATACTCAATAATGCAGGTATCATCAACCAAGGCAATACAAATCCTGTAACTATATTTGCCAAAGGCTTGTATTTCCAGTTATTTGTTGTTGGATCTCTGTATTTAAAATCTAGACCTTGAGCATATCCATATAATACAATGCTTACAGTATACGCTATCGGAAGATACCACTGATCCATTACTATAGGAGCATAAAAAAATACGATAAACATTACAAGTGGCATTAAAAACTCTGCAGAAAAATTAATGTAAAATACTGACGCAATTATTGGGTTTTTTCTCCAAAAAAAGGTCATTAAAAAAAGAGAAGCTCTAACCCACCCTTTCTTCCATCTTATTTGCTGTTTGACAAATCCTCTCATATTTTCTGGAACGTCGGTGTAAACTTTAGCGGAAGCAACATATTTTGTTTCCCAGTCAACAAGGGTTTGAGAAGTTAAAACACTGTCTTCAGCATCATCGAATTGTGAAGACCATTCAAGAATTGTCTCAGAAATTTTTTTTGATTTTTTATTTATCCATGGATTTGATTTAAAATATTTTATTTCCTCGTTTTCATCATTTTTTTTATTTTGAGAATTCTGCCCCCACAACCCTACAAATTTTTCAATTGCCTCACGGCGGTATGCTGCTAGACATCCTGAACACACTAAAACATTGCCTAATGTGCTTTCACTAGTTTTAATAATATTAAATGAAAAATCATACCAAGAATCTTGGATTTTTGTAATAAGACTTTTCTTGGAATTCCAAACGTTTGCATGTCCAACTAAGGCACCCACTTTAAGATCGCCATTAAAGGTTTTCATAAATTCTGAAATAGCATGTGGATCTATCACACTGTCAGAATCGATAAAAACCAAAAATTTTCCCTTGGCTTTGGAGAATCCTGCTAAATTTGCTGTACGTTTACCTCCGTTTTTTTTATTTATAACCACAAGTTTTGGATACTTTTTGGCTAAATTATCTAAAACCTCCTTTGTTCCGTCAGTACTACCATCATTTATGGCAATAATCTCAAAGTTTTTGTAAGTAGAATTTGAAATTGCGTCAATCACAATAGGAATCATGTCGTTTTGATTGTAGATGGGAACTATTACGGATACCAGTTCATTACCTTCATACCCTTGTTTGGGGTTTTTATAAAAAAACCAACCAATCGTAGCCATAATTACTGCTTCCACTGGAATTAGAGTTGCAAAAATAATTAGCGGATCATGCAATTGGATTCCTATAGAAAAATTATAAATAATTACCGCAGATAATGATAAAATGGTTATGATTCTAATTGGCCAAACAAATTTGGGGATTTTTATTCTTCCCGTTTTTGTTAATTTTTGACCAGATAATGTAGTAATTGTCTCGACTTTTGTTTTTTTAGGATGTGTTAAACTTTGAGTTGATTTTTTTATATCATCTTGTTTGCTAGGATAAAGAATTCGATCAGAACTTTTTAACATATTTTTTCACTTTCCCAACAAACCACTTTTTGTACCATTCAAAATAGCACAAAAATGTCATATTTATTTGTTACAAATATTATGAATTTCATAATTTCCTAAATTACGATATATATAAACCAACATCAAAATAATTATTTTGTAATGTTTCAAATATTACAATTGATCGTACTGGTTTTAGACCATAACGTTATTATCCTTTCAGCAAAGGGCAAACGTAATTGTCACAGTTAAAAAAGTACAAATGTGTATTTTGCTCGAAGGCTCAATCTGAATTTATTTTGTGTGGAATGTAATGCACGAAATTGGACAACTTATGAAATTACGCATTAGGCAAAAATGAATATGAAAGATGAATAGCAGAGATATATAAAAAATTATTTCTTCAGACTAGATTATGGTCAATGGATTTTTAATAATTATATCTTTTAAAACTATTGGACGGGTTGTCTAGTTTGGATGACGCACTCACACTGCGTAAGGAATTTTTTCCCGCAAAGGTCGTGGGTTCAAATCCCATCCGGTCCAGTACTA
>DATKZR010000058.1:0-8505 GCA_035527875.1 Nitrosopumilaceae archaeon
ATTCTAAAATCGCTCAAAGTTTACTAGGATAAAGAAGAGAAACCAAACTCTTGAATTTTTGGGGTAATTTAGGCTCAAATTTGAATGATATGCTAAGCTTCAAACTTAATTAAACACGACTTTGATGATTTTTTCAGAAAGGTATTTTTTGATTTTTTTACTTAATACCAACTTTGAAATATCATATTTCCAATAAATAATTAGTGACTAAAGCATTCGTTTTGATAAAAAGTGATTTAGGTGCAGAACAAATTGTATTAGAAGAATTAAAAAAAATAGAGCAAGTGTTACGAGTTGAAAGAACTTTTGGTGAATATGACATGGTAGTAACAATGGAATCTGAACACATTGAAAAAATACGAGATATCATATCTTGGAATATTAAAAAACTTGATAAAGTACGATCTACTTTGACGCTGGTTAAAAAAAAATAAATTAATCCGTTCCAATGCGTTTAAAATTTTTATAGCATTTTCAATTTTGATGACATTTGATGTTTAACCTATTTTTTTTACTCTTCAAACTCTATATCTTTTTGAAGTTCTTGAGGAAGACCAATCCACCATTCGTTTGTTTGAAATTTAGACATTTCTTAAAAAAACAGATCGAAAGTTGTTAATAGATCTGTTGGTTAATCCTATGTTGGTTAAACATAAGAAAATATGACAAAAATCAGTCTTTTTTATATTTGATTTGTTCGGAATTGTTTTCTGTATCTTTTATTTTTAATACAATTGTATCTCCAATTTTATTAAAAATCCTCTGCCTTTTTTGATTGGTAAAAATATGCCCCAAAATTAAATCTATGGGCAAAAGAAAAGATTTACCAAAACTACTGATCATCACCCCAAGTATGGTTGGCGGTTTACCATCAATGTTCACTACCTTCAAATGTAGAATTTTCTTTCCAATTGACTGCCCAGTTTTATACTCTAAAACTATCCAATACACTAAAAACAAAATACTTGCCGGAATATAGCTTGTTGCTTCAGACATCATCATGTTTTCGCTCCATTCTACATCTATAGTACCAAAAAAGGATGTGAAAATAACTGTAAAAATCGATGAAATTATAATGAAATCAATTAGCCAGGCGATAAATCTGTCAGACCATTTGGCTAAGAGAAGTTCTTTAAACACCTCAGAATCTGAATCGGACATGCATCAATTTATTTTTTTAAACTATTAAACGATACTTTAGTGAAAATGTGAATTGATTTTGGACCCTAGAGATTAATATGATTACTTTTAAAATAATTTGAAAACTTTTTGGTCACTATTAGCCCTCTTGATGTTATTCTTTGGACGCTTAGACGAAACGAAAAAGATGTAATAAATCTCTATGATTCTCTTTCACCCGTAATGCAAGCTGCAACTGGCGGGTCTATGCTTAATTTTGGTTATTGGACAGATAAAATTAAAGAACCTTTATTGGCGCAAAAAAACCTCTGTGATTTTTTTGGTAAATTAGCTAATCTTGAAAATGCGAAGACTGTTGTAGATATAGGTAGTGGACTCTCAGCTCCTGCAATTTTTTGGAGAAATAATTATGAGAGATTAAATTTGTTTTGTGTAAATATTAATTACAATCAACTACATTTTTCAGTCCCACAAAAGAATATTGACTTTATTAATTCAACCTCTACTAAACTCCCCTTTGCAAATAATTCAGTAGATCGTGTTTTGGCATTAGAATCATCTCAGCATTTTAAACCATTTGAGGGCTTTATTTCTGAATCAAAAAGGATTTTAAGACCATCTGGAATTCTCGGTCTAGCTTTACCTGTTACAATTTCTAATGCATCAATTAGAAATCTTGGAATTCTAAAGTTAACTTGGTCTTCGGAGCATTATAGTGTTGATTTTATTAAAAAAATTGTTTCCAGTTATGGATTTACAATAACTGATGAATTGTTAATTGGAAGCCAGGTTTATGATCCTTTATTTGATTATTACACCAAAAACCGAGAATCGTTGAAAAAGTCAATTCAACAAAAATATCCTGATTTTGTTGAAAAAATCCTTTTCAAATCGCTACAAAAAATGAAAAAGGCATCCGAAGAAAAAATAATAGATTATCTCGTTATAAAATGTACATTGTGAACCTTGGACGTATACGTTAACTTGTAATTATCCTCAATAATTTAGACAAAGTTTTTATTTTTAAGATTAAAAATTATTATGAATTGTCAGAACAAAACACATCTAGCCTTCTGTTGTATGATGAAAAATGTAAGATCTTGTTAAAAGAACCTGAAATCAGGTTTGCAGGAATAATAAACAAGGAAGGAGATCTTGTCATAGGAGGATTCAAAGAGGGTCTTACTCCGTATGAAAATGACGAAACAAAACTTCAGGCATTTTATAATTTTGTGTCAAAGGCTTCAATCCGAAAAGAGTTTGATGAAAGTTTAGGTCCAATTAATTATATTGCAGCCAGACGTGATAAGGCAGTTTTAGTTAGCTTTCCATTTCCTATTTCACAAATTCTTCTTTTAATATCTGCAGAACCTAGCATCAATATTGAAAATCTTGCAAAAAAAGTGGTTGAAATTTTTACAAGGGTCAAATAATTATTTTTAATCAAATCTTCTTGTTGGAATGGTTTTAATCTAGTTAAACAAAATATTGGGTAATGAAAGCCACATTTGCAGCTGGTTGTTTTTGGCATGTTGAGGATTTATTTCGTAAAGCAAAAGGAGTAAAATCCACTCGAGCCGGTTACATTGGAGGGAAATTGACAAATCCTACTTATGAAGAAGTATGTACTGATAACACTGGTCATGCCGAAGCTGTGGAGGTTGATTTTGATCCAAATGAAATTTCATATGAGGAATTGTTAGATTTATTTTGGAATAATCATAATCCTACATCTCTTAATCGTCAAGGACCTGATGTTGGAATTCAATATAGGTCATCCATTTTCTTTCACGATGAATCTCAAAAACAAGCGGCACAAAAATCAAAAGAAAGTTTAGATTCGTCTGGGAAATTTGCAAAAAAAATTGTTACTGAGATAGTTCCTTCTCCAGAATTTTACACCGCTGAGGAATACCATCAAAAGTATTTTCAAAAACACGGGTTATCTTAAAACTACTTTACAATTAATACTGGAATTTTGGATGCATGAATTACATAGTTTGATACGCTTCCAAAAAACATCTCTTTCATTGAGCCTCTTCCCCGAGAACCCATTACTATAAGATTAAATTTTTCCTTTTTATTGTGAGCTATTTTGATGATATTATAACCAATATCTCCTCGCATTAATTTTTCCTTGAAAACAATCCCATTTTGTGCCGATAGCAATTTTGCCTCAGCTAGGAATTTTTTTACCTCGATGTTTAGAGATTCTCCTACAGAACCAACTCCTCTAAATTCTGAATGTGGAGGTGCGTAAATTGAATATATTCCAGTTATTGTGGCTCCAAATTGTCTTGCCATTGAAATTGCCATTTCAAGTCCTCTCTGAGAATTTTTGGATCCATCTAGTGGAACAAGAATTTTGGTAACTTTTTTTCCTATCACATTTTACCCTCAAATTAGATATTAAAAAATGTAGATGAATAATTATCCCATTTGAAATTTTAAAAAATCTTAAAATCTATCGATCTGTAAGACTTGTAATGTTTATCTAGTGATAATTAATGAAGCTAAAATGGTGCAAGAAAATTTCATTACCGTGGATGGGAATAAAGTTCGTTATTTAGAAACAGGCCATTCAAAAAACACCCTAGTCCTAGTCCATGGGTTGGGTGCCTCTGCTGAGCGATGGAGTAAAACTATTCCTTATTTTGCCAAAGATTACCATCTCATAATTCCGGATCTAATTGGATTTGGGTATAGTGATAAACCATTAGTTGATTATACGACTGATTTCTTTTCAGATTTTCTAGGAAAATTTTTGGATTCCACTGGCATTGAAAACACCCCTATTATTGGCTCCTCATTAGGTGGGCAAGTAGCGGCAAATTATGTTTCCAAGAATAACAATATGGAAAAATTAATTCTTGTATCTCCCTCTGGAATTATGAAGACATCTACTCCCGCATTAGATGCTTACATAATGGCAGCACTATACCCTAATGATATAAATGCAAAAAATGCATTTGAGATGATGGAAGGATCTGGTAGTGAGACAGATGCAACAATTATAGAAGGTTTCATTGAAAGGATGAAATTACCAAATGCAAAAATGGCTTTCATGTCTACTATTCTTGGTCTAAAAAATGCAGAAATAATTACAAATAAACTCAAAACAATAAAGGTACCTACCTTGATAATTTGGGGATCGGATGATCCTGTAATTCCGATCCAACATGCTGATGGATTTGTGTCATCAATCAAAGATTGCAGATTTTATAGAATGGATGGGTGTGGACACACTCCTTATGTTCAGAATCCAAAAGAATTTGCAGATATTGTTATTGATTTTTTAAAAGGTAATTAGATATGATTAAATACGTCTTATTACCCTATACTACCAATGAGCGGTAATTACAGTCAATTTGATCCCTCATCCATGTTCAAAGAATGGATTCAAAAAAACGGACGTGCACAGGCTGAATTTATGAAAAATTTTGGCTCAATGATGAACAATCAAAGTTCTCAAACATTTAATCCCCTAGAGACCCTAAAAACAATGTCTGATACAACAAGAAACACTCAGACTAATGTAATGGAAAACATGAAAAACCTTCAGAACAACAGTATTGATACAATGTTCAACATTGGACAGATGCTTCCATCTTTCATGAATTGGGGTGCTTACAAAACAACTGTCGGTAGTGCTGGCAGAATTTCAATTCCAGAGGCAGAACGAAATGCCCTTGGACTAGGAGAGGGCGACTTGGTTCAAGTAATTATCCTTCCAATAGGAAAAAAATCAGGTAATAAGGAGGTGAAACAATGAGTAAAAACGAACAAACACAAGGAACTCCTAAAGACGCATTTTCAGTTTATCAGCAAAACGTAGACAAATTCTTCACAAGCATTAAACAATCCGTACCACAATACCATCAATCAATTACTAACGTACAGCAAGAATACTTGCAAGCATGTGAAAATATTGTAGATTCTTCAATCGCATTACAAAAAGAATATGCAAAGAAATTTGGTGCAGCAGCAAATATTCCTGAAACCGCAATAAAAGCAATTCGTGATTCAACTGAGGAATTGACAAAAGCAACTTCCATTCAAAATCAAATGGCACTTGCGGCAATTGATTCAACACAACAAAATATCAAAACCTTTAACGACAATACAAAATCATTTGCTGAACTAAACAAAAACATACTACAATCATGGATTTCCGTATTTACCACACGTAACAATTAGTGGGTAAATCTTTTATTTTCTTTTTTTCTTTTAAGATCTTTCTAGTAACCACTTGCCAAGTTCCGGGAGAACTTTTTTCTGGGATAATGAACTGGCTATCATTCCGACATGTCCTGTAGGATACATTCTAAGGGTTTTATCTTCACTTCCTACTGCATAGTGTAATGGCATGCTACATTCTGGTGATACAAGATGGTCACCCACAGCTATTTGAGTAAAAATTGGCATATCTATTTTTTTCAAATCTATATGACTATTATTTACATACATTTTATTTTGAATCAATAAATTATCTTGATAAATATCCTTTATCCACTGTTTGAATAACTCTCCTGGAATTGGGGGTGTATCGCTAAGCCATTTTTCTACTCGCAAAAAATTGTCTACGTATTTTTTGTTTTCAATATTCTTGAAAAATTTTACATATTTTTCAATACCTTGTTCAAATGGTTTAAGCACTGAAAAGCAATAATACATGAATTCAGGAGGCATATTGCCAATAGTTTCCACCATTTTATCTACATCCATGTTTTTCGCCAGATTGCTAATCACTGTGGTGTCTCTCCAGCCATCTATTACAGGGGCTGTGGCGATGTAATTTTTTACACTTTCTGGGTGTAATGTAGTATATGCAGTAGCCAAGGTTGCACCAGTACAATATCCTTGTAATGATATTTTTTCAACTGAAGCTTCATTTTTTATAAATTCTACAGAACCATCTAAATACCCATTAACGTAATCATCAAAATCAAGATATTTATCCATGGCAGTGGGAGTTCCCCAATCTAGCATGTATACATCAAATCCTTGTTGCACCAAGTTTCTTACCCAGCTTTTTTCTGGCTGAATGTCTAAAATATGATATCTATTGATTAACGCATAAGAAATTAACAAAGGTGTTTTATGCTGTTTATCTGTTAATGGTTTATAGTGTAACAATCTTGTTTTATCAATTTCTAGTACTACATCATGTGGAGTTACTTCTAGAATAATTTCATCTGGGGCTGGAACAAATCTAGGTGCCTCAATTACATTTTTATTGAATTTGAGAATCTCTTCGATTAATTTTGGGTCTATGGAATTTTCACTCTTCATTTTTTTCCACTTCCTTTTTTTAATTCAATTTCTAATTTTGTAATTCGTTTTTTAAGCGAATGTAACTCTTTATACACCTCATCAATTTCCTCTTTACTTGGTAAATTGGCTGATTGTAGTATTACATTTGTTATGTTATTCCAGTGTTTGGTAAGTTCTAATTCCTTTGAAACAAGTTTTCCGTAATTTTCCCCAAATTTTTTCGAATCAAACAATTCAGTAAAATCATTATCAAAAATGTCTATCCATATTCTTTTGAATCCTTCTATCTGTTCCACATCCTGTGGCACATCGGGAGCTTTTACATTCACCTTTTTTTGGGCTTCACTCCAAGTCTCTGATAACTGCTTATAATATTCGGTGAGAAACTTGTTAAATCCTAGGAGACTCTCGTTTATCTCAATTAGTTCAGTTGATACTTTTTTTGAATTTGCTGCAAAGGCTCTCATGGGTCCAGTTGAGGTTAGAGCTTGTGGTTTACTTGACATCAAGTGGATCAGGTCAGTCCAAAACAAGGACAAATGTTTGTAATATTCTACTGTCTCTTCTGGAGATTGGGGCTTCATGAATTACTAATATCACAGCTCGCAATAAATAGATCGCTTGGTAAAATAGAAGAATGAGTAACGTTGAAGAGATAGAAAAAATCTGTCAAAAAATTCTAAAACTAGACCCAAAAATGAGATCAGCTAGAATCATCAATAGTCGAGGACATCTTATGGCTGGAGGGATGAAAAAGGGAATAATGTCACTTGAAGCACAAAAACAAGACGAGATGATGTTTATGGAATTGGCATTGCGCGTACGCATGAGACACGAGTTTGACCGTGAATTTGGGCCAGTTCACTTTTCATTGTCTTATCGAGAAAAAGTAATTGTTATGAGTTTTCCATTGGCAAATGATGATGTACTTTTAGTATCCTCTGAAAAGGAATTAGATTTTGGAAAGATTCCATTTAAAATTTTAAAAATTATTGTCTCCCTAAAAAATAAAATGAGTACATTTTGAGTTTCTGAAAACCGTCTTCATTGAGAGAAAAATTGATTGTAACAAATTCTAACTCAGAAAAAGTAAGCTGGTCTGAAGTTGAACTATTAATAAAAACTCTTTCAGAAAAAATTATCTCAATGCCTCGGAAGTTTTCCAGTATTTCTACAATTAGTCGTGGCGGTCTAGTTCCATCTAGATTACTAGCTGATCATCTTGGTTTTGACACTATACTAGTGGATCAGAAAAAAATTTCGTCAGATTCTATATTTGTAGATGATATTTATGATTCTGGAAATACTTTTAAAAAAATAATTAACAAAGTTGATCAACCATCTGATCTTGTATATGTAACATTGTTTGCAAGACGTGGAAAGAGATATCCTAAGCAACTCATTTATGCAAAAAAAACCAAAAACAATAGCTATATTGTTTATCCTTGGGATAAATTAGAGTACAAACGACTAAAAAATTACAGTATGTGAACTAGTGCGTGAAATAATGTTAGAACACTCCAAAAATAATTTGAAACAAAAACTACTCAAATATCATTCCCCTGAAAATATTGAAAAACAAGTTAAAGAAATGCCTTTTTTGAATTAAATTTTACCAAAAACTGATGTGGTTGTGATTGACCTTGGAATCAATTGCTCTTTTAGTTTTTCAAAATGTTTTTGAATTTCTTTGCCATTTTTTATAATAAATTTGATGGCCATAATTTTTATTTATCGATTTTTAGCTGGGATTGAAACAAATTACTATTTCAGCTAATTTATTTTTCGCCCATTTGCATCATCTTTCTCAAACCTGCACACCTGTTTCGAATTGTCACCTCTGTAACTCCTGAGGCAATCGATATTTCTTTTTGCGATTTTACTTCTCCCATACTGATACATGCCAAATAAAGTGCCGCTGCTGCTATTCCCATGGGGTCTTTACCTGCAACTATGCCTAGTTTTTTTGCTTTTTCTAAAATCAATATTGCTTTTCGTTTACTCTTTTCAGTAAGCTTTGCGATACTAGCAATTCTTGAAACCCCTTTAACCGGGTCTACTACTGGCATCTTTAGTTCCAATTCTCGGAAA
>DATKZR010000059.1:0-2117 GCA_035527875.1 Nitrosopumilaceae archaeon
TAAATTTACTGTTTTCCACCATCATTATGTAAAAGGATTCGAATTTTCTTTGATTTAAAATGATCTAATGTATTTTCAGTTTGTTGCAATTTCTGAAATTATATTTTTCATAATTTTATCCTTGTCAAAAAATATTTCTAATCCCCAACAAATCCTATTTGCATTATGCCTTAGGTTATGGTGCAAAAGTTAGGCACGAGAGGGGGGGATTGTCTTTTTACTGACAGTCGATAAACTCGTTAACACTTCCAAATGTTGGGGCATCTAACTAAAACAACAATGCCGCAATTGAGTTTAATTATTTTTGGCAGGAATTGTCGGTGCTGGAGTATATCTGGTCAAGTTTAGAGTTTGAGAATAATTCTAAAAATTGAAATTATTTTTTGGAAACTAATTTTCTAAACAAATTTCTTTGTCAGGAGAATCTTCACATACAATTTCAACTAGGGAATTAATATTTTCATTTTGAGATTCTAGTTGCAGTTCATAATCATCCAATTGGAGTTCATAATCCTCAATCTGTGAAGCAAATGCAATTAACTTCCCGGTCTTGCAATTCCATGTCGAACCATGCCAAGGACACGTTACAATAGAACCATCCAAGGTTCCCTTAGAAAGATTTGCACCTTGGTGAGTGCAAGTATCATCCATTGCAAAGTAGTTCCCATTCTCATTAGCTACAAGAATTTCCTTTTCCTCTGATTCCACTTTCAACATTTCACCTGGTGGTATGTCAGAGATTTTGCCTGCCAATCTTTTACCCGTGATTTCCTTTATTTCTCATTCCTTATAGTATTTCTTGTATCTACTTTCCAAAAAAGTTCTTTAAAATCTTGTATGGGATTATGATTAATTATTAAGTTGAACATCATTCTGAAAACAAATTTAGTTTCTTTCTAAACTCTGAAATCCTATTTCTTATTGAAACTGTGCTAGTGCCTGCTGCGATGGCTATTTCATGTTGGGATTTATTTTCACCAGTTATAATACATGCAGCATAGACTGCAGCAGCTGCAATAATTTCTGGGTTTTTACCTGCAACAATTCCTGCATCTTGGGCCAAATCTAAAACATGCACTGCTTTACGAATTGTTTTTTCCTTTATTCCTATCTTGCTTGCAATCTTGCTGATAGACTTTACCGGATCAGCTATTGAGACTACAAAACCTAATTCCCTAAACAGTAACCTGTATGATCTTGCAAGATCTTTTCTGCCGATTCCAAGATTTTGTGCAATCTCCGTCAAGGTTCTAGTATGCCCCAAATCCCTGCATGATGCATAAAGACATGCACCAGCTATTCCTTTCACAGTTCTTCCACGAATAAGATTCCTCTCTGAGGCTTTTCTGTAAAAAAGAGAGGCCCTTTCAATTACAGCATCAGAAAGTCCTAGTTTTGATTGAACATTGCCAAAATCCTGAAGGGCATTTTTTAGACTTCTATCGGCTGAACTTTTTGTCTGTGACCTGTTATCCCACTTTCTTAGTCTGGCAAATGTTTGGACAGTATTTGATGAAAGTGGCTTTCCAACTGAGTCCTTGTTTTGCACTCCTATTATGGTGGAGAGACCTTTGTCATGCATTTTTAGTGACAATCCTGCACCGGTTCTTCTATTATCTGAACTATCTGAAAGGTTTCGATGTTCTGCTCCTCTGTCTTCAAAATATTCTAAAATGACACATCCACAATTGGAGCAAATTGTCTCACCAGTTACATTGTCAGTAACAAATCTTGATACCTTGCAGTTGTCGCATTTTAATTCAATTTCTTCAATTTTTTGTATAGCCAAATTTTCACTATGCCACCATGAGTGTGCTTTTGATCAAACACTTTGAGTGGATCTGTATGTCTGTATTGATATTACATTTGTAGCAAATAAACTCAATTGGGTTTTTGCAAATATCACACTTTTGGTATACTTCAATCCCACGTCCACATTTTCTACAAGAATCATTTCTCATTGAATGTATAATACATCAATGTTTGTATTAAAGTCATTTAAAATTAGTGTCACCTAATAGGAATTCTTATTCTCTAGATTTAGAATAACTCCTTCCCAAAAAATAATTTCAAAATTTTATTCTTTAACTCTAAACTTTACCAGATATACTCCAGCA
>DATKZR010000060.1:0-23232 GCA_035527875.1 Nitrosopumilaceae archaeon
ATTTTAAAAATAATTTCTTTAATTGCGATTTTTATTATAATAAATATACTCAAATCTAAAAAATCTCCATGCTTCCAAAATTTTCCAGTCAAGCTTTTCTTGCACCGATGGCTGGAGTTAGCGATCCCGCACTTCGACTACAATGCAAAAAATCAGGGGCAGGCCTGGTTGTAACAGAATTTACAAACATTCACAGTATAGTTGCAAAAGAAAAGCAACTAAGAGAAAATCAAAAAACCATCCAGGAATTTATTGAATACTCTGAAAGTGAGCGGCCATTATCTGTTCAATTATTTGGATCTGACCTGGGGGCACTAGAAAAAGCCGCAAAAATTGTAGAGCCTTTTTTTGACATGATTGATTATAACATGGGATGTCCTGCACCTCATGTTACTAGGCAAATGGCAGGTGGTGCACTTTTACAAGAAACTAATCTTACACGACAAATTTTTTCAACTTTGGTAAATGCAGTTCAAAAACCTGTGACACTTAAGATTAGGCTAGGTGTTACTGATGCTAGTCGATATTTATTCAAAGATATCGCTCAAATTGCAGAAGATGAGGGAATTGAAATGATAACTCTTCATCCTAGGACGGTCAACCAAGGATATTCCGGAAATGCAGATTGGAAGATGATAAAACAGCTAAAAGAAATTTCTAACATTCCAATAGTTGGAAATGGTGATATTACAACTCCAGAAGAGGCCAAAAAAATGATTGATGAAACTAATTGTGATTATGTAATGATTGGGAGAGGTGCGATGGGAAATCCATTTTTATTTGAACAAATTAATGATTATCTTAAAACGGGAAGCTATAATCAATATTCGTTTAAAAATCGATTAGATTCTTTTTTTGAATATCTGTTTCTAACCAAACAATATAAAATAAAATTTGCAAATATCAAGGCTCAAGCAATGAGATTCACAAAAGGAATGAAAGAAGGTTCAAAATTACGGTCAAAAATCACTTTATCGAAAAATATTGACGAACTAGAAAAAATCATGAAAGATGCTTATCCCTTTTAAAATTCAAAATTAAATATGATCAAAACCTAGTCCTCTAATCGCCTTGAATTTTTTTATCTTTAAATCTTTACATATTTTAAAATAAAATCATAAATTATTAATATATATTTAATAAAACTGGATTATTACTTATATATTTCAAGTTAGAACTTTATCTATGAAATTAGGAGTTGAAAAATAAAAATGGCAGTAGCATTTGTTCTCATAAACTGTGAACTAGGTTCTGAGGAACTTGTGATTTCAGAATTAAAATCCATAGAAGGCGTAAAAGAGGTTCATGGTACATTTGGTGCATATGATGTTTTGGCAAAAGTAGAATCAGAGCAAGTTGAAAAACTTCGTGAAACCATAACCTGGAAAATTAGAAAAATCCCAAAAATAAGATCTACCTTAACCCTTATGGGAATTGAAGGCCAAGAATAAAGCATTTCTTTTGAATAAAATTTGGGATTATCTTTTGGGACAGATGAGAATTAAAAATTATTCTCCATAAAATTCGCTCCAGCTTTTTCCTAAAACCTGAATTATTTTGTAGGCTAATCTGTCAATATTCACATTTGGCTCTGTGGTAATTAGGAGGATCACATTTTTTAAGGGAAAGCTCATCATTACTAATTTTTCACGTCTTGATGCAGAATATTTTACGGCTCCCATTGAATAATCAAATTTTTTCCTAGTTGAAATTCTTAATGCTAATTCTCTGAAAACTCTTTGTTGATCCTCATTGTTTTCAAATGGCACGATATCCTCACGATATTGACCCTGGACCAAGTCTCCTTGCATATTAACAAATCCTGCAAATCTAATATCTTTTTCAGAAATAATTTCATTTAATTTTTGTTTGAACAAACTCTCAGGAATTTCATGATCCATCTTTTATCGGTTAGATAATTGTACATTTTATCTCCATAAAAGATGTGGCATCTGGCTTTGATTTAAATTACAAAGCTACAAAATTCACTTTCCTTATGTGAATGGTCCAAAGCCAGATTATATCAATTCTACTAGAAGTGTTGCCAAAAAAATAAAAACCTTTAATATTTTTTATAAAATAAAATAATTAGAGGGCTTCGCTTCCTCTCTTTTTTGAGGCAATGTTAAGAACATCCTCGACATTTTCCACTGATACAATTCCATCTCCACCATTTCCGGTAAAAGCGGCATCTGCAATAGCAGAGATTACTGATTCAGCTTGGGAGTCCTCGACTATGGTACTGATTGTTGCTACTTTGTTGTATTCTGCCTCAAAAGTACCTGTTCCTCTTCCGGCTCTCATAGTTTGCCTTTTTCCGGAACCTCGTCCATTTCCTTCCAATATGGTGTAACCTCCTACTAATTCTTTTATAGCATCGGAAACTGCGCTTACCTTATCGTTTTGTATTGTTGCCTCGATTCGTTTCATTTGCATTTCTAAATCCCTATTATTTAAAAAAGATCATATGTTTTAATGGAAAATTTATGATACATTAATTCTGGTGGGTATATCATTATACTCTTATCTTTTTAGTTCGAATCAAAAATTTAATTTATGAAAAGTGATGAAAAGCGGTCCCATCGGTTAAACTACCTTTTAAAATATTACTTGAACAATCCAAAAGAAAGAGATCTTTATCTTCGAGCAAAGCAATTAGGAGTTGCAGATTCTACTGCCAAAGATTACATTAGAACTGTAATAATCCAGGCAAAAAAAATTCAATCGCGGTAAATTGTAAAACTAGGACAGAATCCCTAAAAGTTAATCTAGTGTAATTTTTTTCTACCTTAAACATCATTTATTAGAGAAAACCATAAAATTTTTTTATGCTTATTTACTAATCTTAAGCTCGGTAACTTCATAAACAATCTTATCAAAGAATCATACAAGTATGTTTGATTCTATTCTGGATGATGTTCAAATCCTCTTAGAAAAAGAATTTGGAGATAAACGAATTTTAGAACAGATTCAAAGGGCTGCTAAAAATAATGAGGTAATAAGTAATTTTGAAAGAAATTATGTAAGAAAACTTGCAGAAAAACACTTGGGGAGAAAACCTCTAGAACCCCCAAAGCAAGTAATTCCAGATGTAGTAATTCCAACAGTATCGCCCATAATAGAATCTCAAACGGTACAAATGTGGTCTACACCTTCCAAAATCAAAAAATCAAATTCAAATAATACTAAAATTATTTTGGGTGTTGGCTTAGCTGCGTTAGTAATAATCATAATTGCAGCAGCATCGCTAAGTGGAATTTCAGATAATTCTCCAGGTACAATAGAACCAAACCAAACACCAAACACCCCTAAATCGTTTTCAATAAAAACAGACTTGCCCTCATATCAGAAAGGAGATATAATTTCAATTACGGGAGAATCAAATCTTTCTTTTGGAAATTCAGTTATCCTATCCATAAAAAACTCTGTTGATGAATTAGTATGGTCTGAACAGGCAAATGTAAAGATCGATGGTCAATTTACCACACTTACCTTTGCTGGAGGTTCTGGTTGGGAAAAATCTGGAACATTTACAATAATGGCAGAGAGTGATTCAGAAAAAAGTACAAACACCTTTTCATTTATTGGATAATCATCAA
The DNA here is from genome assembly GCA_035527875.1 of Nitrosopumilaceae archaeon. GTDB lineage: Archaea > Thermoproteota > Nitrososphaeria > Nitrososphaerales > Nitrosopumilaceae > Nitrosomaritimum. Next base: position 3,600 of record DATKZR010000060.1, read on the forward strand.
AATTCGTTCCAATGAGAATCAATAACTTTTCTTAATTTTTCAACACTAATTTCTTCCATGTATTCACGATAGACAATAAATTTATTCTGTTTAATTTTGACATCGTCATAAATATCTAGAGTGTTTTTTGGAATCGCTCCTTTTTTCCATTGGTTCATCTCAAAAATCCATATCTTTGAATCTGGATTTGAAAAATCAATATCATCACACCCAACAATATACAAATAACATTTTGTGGATTGATTTAATTTTTCATGCAAATTTTCATAAGCTATCATCTGCCCCTTGGCAATCTTGATTTTGTCGTTATGAAAACCCTTGAATTCAAGAATGATAAAACCTCCATTATGCTCAATTAACCAATCAATATCCGTCCCACCTGTAGATATCATGCCATGAACAATCAAGTTTCCTAAAACCTCTCTTCCTCGAGCAAATTCTTCTTCATCATAAATCTTGTATTTTGCCCTAGGACTTTTTCTTGCTATTTGATTCATTTCGAGGTTTCCAGAGGTGGAAGACTCTTTTTTATACAAAGTATCTATCAAATCACTAGTATCATCAGTCACGAATTACTAACAGAATCATCTGATGATAAATTAGTTTGTAAAATAAAATAAAGTTATGATATTTTTTGTAATTTAGCGAGAGATAAATTCGCCTCCTGATCCTTTATACAAAATATAATAATCTTCAGAATTTTTTCGATTTTTTTTTGCATTAAGCGCATCTTGATACATATCAAAATGCTCAATTAAATATAATTGGCCATCCGGGTCTCCAAAATAATCTATACCAACTAAATTAAATCCACTCTCAGGCGTAAGATTTTCTTTTTCTTTTTCAAATAGATTATTTTCCATTATTTTTAATTTTATTCCAACAATTTATCAATGAATGGCAATTTTACTGGTCATATACCATTAGATTTTTCTCTTCTAATAGTGAATGTAAATTATGCACGGAACGATAAACATCCGATTCTTTTTTGGCTCCTGTACAAACTAGTTTACCTGATGCAAACAACAAAATTACAGTTTTAGGATCGAGCATTCTATGAATTAATCCTGGGAATTGTTCAGGCTCATACATACTTCTTGGTAAAGTTCTGGCAGCTTTTTCTAAATGAATTTTTCCTCCTAGATTAATCGCAGCCACAATATTTTGTACCGTTATTATCGCATCTATTTTTATTTTGATTTTTTCTTTTCTTAATTTTTGAACGACTGTGTTGACTGCTTTGATTGCAAGTTCTTCAGATTTGGCTCCAGTACATACCATTTTACCAGTTCTAAAAATTAAGGTTGCAGTCCTTGGAGATTTTATTCTAAAAACAAGACCTGGAAATTGTTCAGGATGATATTCAGTATCGGGAAATTTCTTAGTAATTTCAATAAGATCAAATTTTTGGTCTACTGATGCTGAAGCAACAACATTTTCTATACTGACAATAGGCTTTGTTTCAGGCAGGTCGAGGGTCTTTAAATACTGACTTTATATATACTAGTAAGATTTTTTCTAAATATTTCAGATTTTCAATGATGTCCAATCCATTGGTATCGAAATTCTTCATCAATAATGTCACTAACAATATCTGTATTTTTGATAATAGTTTTTGGTAATTTAACCTCAAAAAAACCTAATTGACCCTTCCAAGGAATTGGAATTCGTAATGGTTTTGCATTTTTTAAAATAAATCCAAATTTTTTATTGTAAAAATCTTTTGAAGCATAGTGGAATTTTTGATCCATCCTAACTTCTTTAACTGAATTATATTTTTTTACATCATAAAGAGTTGCTTTACCAACAATAGCGCCTGTAATCAATTTTTTATTAATTTTTAATCTTTTGGAATCCTTAGTTCGTATTTTGATTGGTGCGTGTATCAGAAACTCTCCACGAAAATTTGTATTCCAATTTCTTAGCTCAATACTTTTTTCTCCAGAAATAATCAAATCTGCAAAAGGTTGTGAAATAGATAAACACTTCAAAGCAATCTAGTCTTTCATTATAATTTAAGTGCCTTCCCCTAAAACTCCGATAACCTTACCTGGAATATCTTTTAATCGACTTACGGCCAAGGTTCTTTCATATCCTAGATGTCTGAGATTTACTGCAATTGTGGTAGCCCTAATTGGATTTGGCCCCAAACCTATGGCCACCATCTTTATTCCAAGTCCTTTCAAAGATTTTGTCATATTTCTAACTGAATTAGGATCTGATGGTTCACCATCTGTTAATGTTAAAAAAATATTGGGTCTTTTGGATTGTAAGGCTGGAAACATTGTTCCATATACTTCTGCTAAAGGTGTGGAACCATTAGCAACAATTTGAGCCAACCTTTTAGCTGCCATGGTATTCCATTTTACATTATCGGGCTTTATTTGCCAACATATTACCTCTCTATTTTGTGTGTTAAATGCATAAACTGCAAATTTTACATTAAGATATGCCAAAACTTCACAAAGTGCAAGAGTGGCTTTTTTGTACGCTGATGCATCTGAGGCTATACTTGAGGAATGATCCAACAAGATAACAATTTTTGTTTTAATTGATTTTTTTACATCTGTAAAAAATGGTTCATTTCCTTCAATGTAGTTTTCTTCATCAAATTCTTCACCAGTCCTCAGATGGTGTTCTTTCCATCCTGATTTCCAATCTTTGAATTTAGTTTTCAAACTATTAATCAGACTAATATCATAAATTTTTGTTTCATCCACATTATGCGTAGTGGGTATCTGCACTCCAATGATTTCAGGAGCTAATCCCTTATTTTCACTTTTTTTGTTTTCATCTAAGAGCACCTTATACTCATCATAGAGATTATCTCCACTAAAGGTAGTTTTTGGATCAATTTTTCCAAAATCTCCTTCTTTATTTTTTGAAATAATTCTCAAAAATTTTAACAGTTCTTCTTCAGTTATAACCATCCCTGCTTTCATAAAGGGCAAAGAAACAGGGATAGTAAGAAGAGAATCAATGTCTAAAATTTTTATGATTTCACTTATTTTCTTTTCTAACCAATCTGTATCATAATCTTTTTTGATTGCTTCATCAACAATTCTTTTGGCAAACTCAGCAGCCTTTTTTATTCTCTCAAAATGACTTGATTGAACTTCTCCTTTTATTGCTCCAAACATGAAATATTGATAAAAGGCCTCAACAATTCTTGCTTTTCCATAAACTGTGTGTAATTGTGGTCTTGAAACAAGCATATACGAATAATTAAAAATGATTTCCTCATCCATTCCTTGCCAAATCTTTCTGCCTAAATGCTCGATTCTCTGAGTTTCTAAAGTATTCAAAATAAATCCAAAAGCATGATCATTGCTTAGAATTTTTTTACAAAATTTTATTCTCATTGCTTCGTACCATAACATAGTTCTAAATTGTCTGTATCTTTGAAAATAACTTCCAATTCTTTTTTCCATCGGGGTTAAGATAACTTTATTCTCAGTGAGTCTTGTTTTGGTTTCCATTTTATCTGAAAATTCAACTATCACATTTTCTTTTTCAGACCATCTTCTAACTAAAAAGGTAGCAATTTCCACTAATGTTTCATTTCTTAATTCTAAAGATTGCATCTAGTTACCAAACATTGAAGTTATGATGTCCCTTACCTTTTGATATTCTATGTTTCCCCACTGTGTGTATACATTTCCAAAAACTATCGTGGCAGCTTCTTTTGCAGATGTTTTTTGGTCTAACAATTTTCCAAACGCGATTGTTTCTCTTAGGCTAGGTGAATAAAACAATTCTTCAACTGCTGCAGCTTGTCTAAGGGTATTTGCAAGTTTGATTCCCTGTACAATTTCCGAATCATGATTTCCAGAAACATATTTTTTTACAATTTCTAATTCTACATTATCTGGTGGATATTCCAAACTAACTCTAACTGGGAATCTACTGAGTATTTGTGGTGGAAGTTCTTTTGTCCCAGTATGGGTAAGAGGATTAATGGTTGCAATTACAAACCAGTTTTCTTTGGCTTTTACCACTTCACCGGTTGATTCTTTTAAAACAATTTGTCGTCTATCGTCTAGAGCCTCGTCTAATCGCAATAAGACATCAGCTTCTGCTGAATTAATTTCGTCTAGATATAATATACTGCCTTCTCTCATTGATTTTATCAAAACACCTTCGTTAAAGCTCACAGTTCCATCATCTAGAGTTTTAGTTCCTACCAAATGACTTTCTCTTGTCCTTAGGCTAAAATTAACTGAATCAAGTTTTTTTCCTTTAATTCTTGCAAAATCTCTTACCAAAGATGTCTTTCCAGTTCCTTTGGGACCAATAATTATAACAAAAAGATCAGTATCATATGCCTTGTTTAATATTTGCATAGAGTTATTCCAATCAAGATATGATAATTCTGACAAGTAAATACTAGTAATTATTCACAATATTTAATTTTAGATCTAACTTCTAAAAGATTCTATTTTTGTATAGGACTCATCTAAAGTTTTATGTAAAGATTTATTCCATTCTTCAAATCCTGAAGGATCTTTTGGATAATTATAATAATGTTCAACAAGCCATTGGTTTTGGCCAGATGTATATTTTAGACCTTCTGCAACCGTTTTATTCATTATTCCTCTGATAATCATTCCAATTTTTCCAAGTCCCGTAAAATCAGGATGTTCTCCTTTGCTAATTGATTCTACATCAAGATTTCCCAAAAAGTGTTTCATTCCGTAACTGATTTGCTCATTTGTCAAAGTTTGTACTAATCTTCTAAAAAGTTCCAAACCTGAAGTTTTGTATCCATATTCCTTTATGAAATCACGATTATACTGCCAAAGATTTTTTTCTGATACATCGTTTTGTTCAATAGCTTTTACTACATTATTTCCAATAATTGTTCCAGCAATAAGCGCAGGACCAATTCCACCTGCATCAATTGGTTTTGGCATCCAAGCAGAGTCACCAACTAACATGTAACCACCGGACACAAGACAATCATTTTGTCTTCTTACTGATACTTGGAAAATTCCTGAATTATTGTTAATGTCTTCTGGGTCTTGTGATAACCTTTCATTTTTTACCACCTTATTTCTAAGAAGATATTCTTCCATTAATGATTGAACATTATCCTTTTTCCCTAATCTCTCGTTTCTTTTTTCTAGTAATGTTTTTTCAACTCCTAAACCGATATTGACCTTCTTTTCTCCTTTTGGGAAAACCCATCCATATCCTCCTGGTGCAATATCTTGATCTAAATGTATGATACAATAATCTGGATCAAATTCAGTAAGGTCTGTTGTTTCTGGTTCAAAATACATAATATATCTCCCAGTAGATTCTAAATCTCTTCTATCGATTCTTTTCTCGATTTTATCAGAGTTCTTCAAGGTATTTCGAAGCATTGAAGTAACTCCAGTTGCATCAACTACAATTTTTGCAGTTTTTTTGTAGGGTTGTTTTGTTTTATTATTAATTCCCTGAACTCCTATTACTTGCTGTCCATCATAGATTAAGCCTGTAAGATTAATTTCAAAATCAAATTCAACTCCCATTTTTTTTGCTCTTTCGTTTTGTATTTCTGGTAGTTTTTGGCGATTAAGCATATATCCTGCTCCATCAAATGGTATCGATGTTTCTTTATCAGGAGAAAATGCCATCACACCTTTTACATTATGCTCAATTTCCGGTCTAGTCCATTTAACCTTGATTCTTTCAGTCATGTAATCGACAGCCTCTTTTGAACAAGCATCTCCACATGTCCAACCTGACAATGATTTTCTTCCGGGAAAAATCTCTGAATTTCTATCGATTGACAGAATTTTTAGATTTTGATTTGAATGATGAGCAATAGATTGAGCTGCGATAGTTCCAGTAAGGCCACCTCCAGCTACTATTACGTCGTAATCTACCACGATACAAATCGGTGTTAATCCGTATTTAAAATAATACTTTGGTTACATGTGGTGAATTATGGGTTTGGTTATCGATTCAAAATTGGGTCGGTTCGTCGCGGCGTCATCAAAGCTTTCGCTCAGACTGGAGCGGCTATTATCTCCTCATTCCCAGATTAATTTATCGGAGATTCCTATTTAATCTAGTTGATGTTTTGCAAAATTTCACTGAAAATTTTGACCGTATCTTTTTTGTTATAAATTGGAGTATGAATTTTTAGTCTAATTGCTTCTTTTTCTATAAAGGCTATTCTTCCTTGGATAAATTCCTGTTTATCTAATCTAATATGTAAAGTTGAATTTTCTGTTCTTTCTTCAATCTCTTGCATTATTTCATTTTTTTGGTTATCTGATAATTTATCTAGGAATTTTTCTAAAAACTGTCTAGCAAGTTTTTTAGTCACTTTTGCCCTAAGAACTGTAATTGGATTCTCAAAATGACCGACAACATTTGAAATAGAAAAGACTTCTTCCTCTAATCCAAACTCCTCATTAAAAGAATCAAAGAATTTTTCAAGATCTTCAGTAGCATGAACAATTACATCTATTGTTATCTCTAGCTTGGTCATTTTAGTAAAAGCAGAATTGTTACTTGTTTAGGCTTCAAGTAATGCTATTTCTTTATCTGCAGTTCTAATCAATTTCACTTTCTCAAGGCCCACATGTCTTATTCTAATCACTTTCTTTGTTGCAGCCATTATATCTGAATTAATTTTGCCATAACAGGTAGCTTGTACAAATTGATCAATTGTCATTTCTGGTACTATTTTATTGATAACATCCCTTGCAATTAACCTCAAATCATGCTTCCTTGACGTGTTAAGCTGTCTATGTGTTAGGGCTATTACTTTAATTCTAAAAATGTACCCGTCTTTTGTTTTTGCATCTATTATAAAATTAATTTTAGATGAACCTCGTCTAACTAAACTTCTCAAAAATTCTTTTGAATATTCAAATCGTTTGAAAATTGTACTTGCTTTATCATCCTTTATCTTATCTAACTGAAAATACATTTTGTATTGATGTTGTGAAGGATCTCCTTTTAGAATATCATACAAAGTGACTTCTAATACTCTACCTGGGGCATTTTCATCATCTGTGATTGGAACGTAAGCTATTGGAACATTGTTAAATGAATCTGGAGCATTAACGGTAATCCATTTCTTTTCTCTCCACTTGTCCTTCACTCGACCTTTTCTACGTGCCAATTATTATCGACCTTTGAATCCAAAATATAAGGGTATGTTACTAAATGGTATCTTGACCCATATATTTTTGCAAAACTGTTGGGATTGTAAAATGCCCATCTTTATTTTGAAAGTTTTCCATAATTGAAACTAAAACTCTAGATGTTGCAATGAGTGTGCTGTTTAAAGTATGCAAATACTTGGTTTCTTCATTTGTTTTTTCTCTAAATCGTATCTTCAATCTTCTTGATTGAAAATCCAAACAATTTGAACATGATACAATCTCTCTGTAGGTGTTTTGGCTTGCCATCCATGCCTCTATATCATAGGTTTTGGCAGAAATTTTCCCCATATCTCCTGAAGAAAGAAGTATAACTTTATAGGGAATTTCTAAATTTTGATAAAATTCTTCAGTAATCGCTAGCATCCGTTCATGCTCTTTCCAGGAATCTTCAGGACGAGTAAATACAAACTGCTCTATTTTATCAAATTGATGTACTCGGAAGATTCCTTTTTGATCTCTTCCATGAGCTCCTGCTTCTTTTCTAAAACAAGGACTAATTCCGGCATATCTTAGTGGTAAATCATTACCTTCAATTATCTCTCCAGAATGCATAGCTGCCATTGCATGTTCTGATGTTCCAATCATGTAAAGATCTTCATCTTGAATTTTGTAAATTACATCTTCAAAATCATCAGTAATTACTGCCCCCTCCATTGATTGATGATTAATCATGTATGGGGGTTGAATAAGAGAGTAATTTTTCTCTACTAAAAATTCTAACGCGTAATGAATTAGTGCCTGATTCAATCTTACCAGATCATTTTTCAAGTAGTAAAATCTTGCACCAGCCACCTTAGCCGCTCTTTCAAGATCAACTAGTTCTAATTTTTCAGAAATTTCTATATGGTCATTTACCTTGAAATCAAACTCTGGAATATTCCCCCAAACTTTAATTTCTTTATTTGCAGAATTATCTTTACTTATTGGTACTGATTGATGAACAAGATTTGGAATGGTTAATGCCAAATGCATATACTTTTTTTCAATTTCATCCTGAGATAATTCTAATTCTGACAATTCTTTAGATATTTCTTTCATCTCATCCAGGATTTTCGTTGCATCTTTTCCCTCCTTCTTTTTTTGAGAAATTTCCAAGGCAACTTGATTTTTCTTTTTTCTTAATTCGTCTGTTTTTAGTATGAATTCTCTCCTTTGTTTATCCAAATCTATTAGTCCATCAAGATCAAACTCAATATTCCTTGATTTGAGCATCTCTCGAATAATTTGTGGATTTTCTTTGATCAATTTTGGATCTAACATTATTCAATCACCTTCAAGGCAACCTGAACATGGGCTAAAACTTCATCTATGGTGGCAATTAATTTTTTCATACTGTCTTCATTTTCAAATTTAAAAATAACCTTGTTATCAATATTCTTAACATTTAGACTTAATCCTTGAGGGAAATTTACATTATCAGGCTCTAAGGCTTTTTTTACAGTTTGAGCCTTTTCCTTTGATAAATTATTTAGATTAATTTGAACTTGACAAGTTAACGACATTTACATCTAAATAATCTAAAAAGTCATTTAATTTGTCTTTAGTTATTTTTGCTCCTGCGGCAGCATCATGTCCACCTCCGATACCATCATATTTTTTTGCCCCTGTTTTCATCAATTCACTTAGGTTAATGGACAATTTACATCCAAATGATTTCCTTGAGGAAAACTTGATGGTGTTTTCTTCTCCTTTAGTTCTTAAAATAATGATTTTTCCTGAATTTTTGGGGGATCCTGCTATCAGAGAAGAAATGGTTCCAGTCATGGTTTCAGGAACAATTCCCTCCCCATTTACCATGACGCATGTCTCACTTTCAGAAATTCTCCATCTTTCGTTAGTTAAGACATTCATATATTCTCGGATTAGTTTTCTATACTGCGAAAGTATGGTTTCACCCTCTCTTAGGATCTTGTTTCTATCCCCCATACAGATTGCCATACCTACTCCGGATTTACTAATTCTACCACAGGAGTTTAACATCGTTGAAAATTCTCTTCCATCTCGCAAAAAACTTCTACTATCTTCTCTTGGAAATGTGTAGGTATATCCAATTAATTCTGACATGATATCTGTGGCATTTTTTGCAGTAGTAAATTTGGTAATCTCTTCAATAACAATTCTCTTTTCGTCCTCGCTTAGCTCTGCTGGAACTCTCCATCTTCCTCCATCTTTTAGCCGAATACCCGAAGAATTTAGCAAAGACAAACAGGAATCTCTATTCCATGTTAGTCCCTCAATAAAAGGCTGAGAAGTAAAGGCAAGGGCATCAGGAAGTGGTCTTGTTTCTCTACCGACTAAAAGCAAGTCAAGATCAATATCTAAAAGACCAAGTTCCTTAGCCGTATTGGCAATCTCAACATTCTTTCCAGTAAAGGATTTTCTTTCTCCCTGATCTTGTCTATCACCTAAAGCTGCCACAACTGCTACTGCAGACAAGTCTGAATTTTTATCATCAAGGGCCATAGCGAAAAGAAATGCCATCCCGCCAGCACTAATTTCCATTCCTCCATCCATACCATATTTCCAAGCATTCATGACTCTTGGATTGTCCTGCTCATCTTCCGAAATTTGATGATGATCAATGACTATCCAATTTTCCCCCAAGGATTGATCTAAATTATTCGCAAATCCTCCTCCAAGGTCAGTTACAATATGAAAATCTCTGGAATCTTCTTTGAGTGCATCTACAACTTTTTGACTAAATTCTTTTGAGGTTCGCAGTGTACATTTTGCCCCTGATCTAATTAGGGCTTTGGTGAGGATACTACCAGATGTTAATCCGTCACAATCAATATGAGTGGTAACTGAAATTGATTTTTGTGATTTTATACATTCAGAAATTTTATCTTTGAAATACGAAAGGGACTCGTCAAATGATTTTATCATTATTCTAATTGAGCAACCACGGATTTATATTTCCAAGTTTGGGGAATTCGATCTATTCTTTTGTAATATACCGACAATCTGTGGACTTTAGCTTCAATTAATTCCAAGGACCTTACATTTCTATTGTCTCCCTTGTTTACCTTGAGGTGTTTTTGAAGACCGACTGCTTTTTGTACCATATTTTCCAGATCTTCTGGCATCTCTGGCTTGAGATTATTTTCCTCAAGAACCTCTTCCAAACTTTTTTTCAGGATTGGTTTTATCAAAGGAATTGAGTGTTGGTCTCTTAATTTAATTCCAATTTGACTAAGGGCTAACCCATCTTTTGCATATTTTATGACCAGCTCCTCTATTTCTTTTGGGCCTAATGTTATCCATGAAGGAGCACGTAAGGTTGCAGGTCTTATGGAATGTGATTTTCCATGTCTGTGGGTATGCATTCTTCCCATGGGGCGCCTAAATTTAGAACAAAATTAAACGTTACTTATTCAGATCTCATACTTGATTTTCTAAATTTGGAGTTCAGAATAAAAGTTAAATAAGTACACTGGTTTCAAAACGACAGGTAAACGGTATGAATTACAAAGTAATGTTAACAGCGTCCTTAATTGCTGTATTTGTCGTAGGTACCTTCGGTGCAAGCTCAATAGCATTTGCACAATACATGGGTAACGTAGGTTCAGACGGAGAAACCGGATCATATACCTTAGAAGAAGCGTTAGAGATTCAAAAACGAAGAGTTGAAGCAGCAGCCGCAAATCCAGCTTCTGGATCAGGTACACCTTATCTTGATGCAAGTGGTGTAGGCGGAGCAGCAGTAATTTCTGCAGCAATCTTTGGTGGTATTGCAGGAGCCTTTTTCATTAAAGGAAGATCTGGTAAATACGCAGCAATGGGTAGAGGATAAAAAAATACCAAATTTTTCTCTCATTTTATTAGATAACCACTAATGTCAATTCTGATCTTCTGCTTCTCGATAATAACAGAAATGTATATATCGCAGAAATTTAGCCAAAATATACAATGACTCCTATCGTAGGAACTTTCCTAAGCATTCTGTCATCAGTAACAGGACAATTAGGACCAAACTATGATCCATTATTCTATGATGTAATGATTTACATCTTTGGAACCATGATGTTCTCAATATTCCTTCTGGGAATTATCTCATTCTGGTTACGTGTACACGGATGGTCATACAAGGACAACCGTGAGAGATGGGTCGATGAGTTAGACAGACACTTTGAACGAGAAGGTATCGGTCTCATTCCAGACAACGGCAAATACTGGTAAAATAACTGCCTTTCTTCTTTTCATTATTTTTAATAATTTAATGAATAATACTATGTAGATAATTTTGAATAATTTTTCAGTCTAAAAAAACTACTTTTCTGGAAGGAAATCACTGTCTTTTGATTCATCATATGCTTTTGATGTAAATTCTGCCCTGAAATGATTTCCATCTTGTAGTGGATGATGTGTAAAATTCTCTGATTCCTTACCATTTACAAACACTGTCGATTTGGATTGGTCCATATCTTTTAGAGGAAAGTCCCACATCCACAAAAAGTGGCCAATTTCAAATGGATATTCTTCTACCCATTCAGCATAAATGGTTCCATCATCAGTTAATGTATAGAGAGTTCTTTTACAATCTCCTTTTAAACCGATATTTGCTGGAATGTCTGCCTTTTCACCATCAACAAACAACTCTAAGGTCGCTTTGATTTTGTATGGTGTAATTCTATCATTAATACAAACTTTAAGTGGATTATCTGAATTTAGGCCTTGTTGAACAAGAGTACTTGCACCTGCAACTGAAATACCAATGATGGCAGTTATTAAAAGAAATTTTAGTGTCTTTTTTCTTTTGTAGGGATCCCCCATACCGGGCCAAATCATATGAATTCTCCCTCAAGATTACTTAAAGTCGTTTCCTTTAATGGTCCATTATCTCAATGGTGTCCAGCTGATCCTGATGGTCTGCAAGAAAATATGTAATAGCATCAGAATCAATTTCTAACCATTCGGATTCACCACAAAAAGGAAGAAAATCCTCTACAAAGAGATCTTTTGAACCAGTAAGTCTTACAACAAATTGCTGTTTTTTTGATTTTATCTCAAAAGGTAATTTGAGGACTTTACCTCTTTTTTGATTTTGTATGTTTACTTTGTATTTGTCATTTCGGAATTCAACTTTTCCAAAAAAATAACTCTGAGAAATATCTAGTTTACATATTTTAAAACTTAGCATAAATCATCAAGTTTTTTCTAGCAGTTAAAAATTGGGTTATTTTTGATTTTATCTTACGTTAAACGTAATTGAATTAAAAGGAAAAAGGTGGAGTTTAAATTACTTGCCAGGGTCTGGTTGCAAACGTGATTACATAACCCACACCAATAATGATTGATTGGTATGCAATGTTGGTATATGGAATTGGTTTGATAATTGGTTCCCCTTCAACAACTACTGTTTGACCTGGACCAAGTCCTGGACCTACTTTAGCAACATTGAGTTGGGTATGTACGTGATATACACCTGCTTCTAATGCTTTTGCAGAAAGTGAGTAATCTACGACAGAGTTTCCTGGAATATCAAAGACATTACCTGGTGGGTCTCTTGCCAACATTTCCCATCTATTTCCTGCGTTAGTAGATTCTGAGAAAATGGATATCCATCCTCTAAGGTCTCTTTCTACAAGACTGATTAATGTACCTTGAACTGTCAAAGTCTCGCCAGTTTGTAGAGATTGTCTGTTGAAGGTTTCATCTTCAATTCTGATGAAACGGCTCTGGAGTTGTGCTTGGACACCGTGTGCTTCTGCAGTTGGAAGAATTGCGTCAACCCAGTTAAAACCGAGTGATCCCAATGCTAGTACAGCAGCGAGTCCAAATACGAAAATCTTTTTTTCGACCATATTTATCCCTAATAGATTGAAAAATAATATACAACGTTATATGTTTTACCTTAATGCCGAGGATCGATTGGTTTTCAATGTTTAACATTAATGTTAATCATTGAATTTGAGAATAAATTTATAAAAATATTTCAAATAATATACTTTAATAAAATAAAAAATAAGAAAATTTTACTGAATTTAGCTGAGAAATTCAAGAAATATTTTAAATTTGAACCTCTTCATTTATATTCCAATTAACCATGTTTACAGTTATGGCACAGATGCCCGCATTAATCCCCAAAGAAGTTGAGATTCAGAGACTAAAGAAAGTCTGGCTCATCATCATAGCTATGGGATCAACTGCCGCCTCAGTCGAAGTAGATAACTTCGTCGATGGCTCTCTACACCAAACCTCTATCAGAGACAGCGCATTTACACCAGCGCACTGGTGGCTATATTCCCACTTCATTACATTACCACTTGGATGGGCAGCAGCTGCAATGTATGATAGAAAAATTCCTATTCTTAGAGGTCCAAATAACTCAATAAACACTGGATTAAAGATGACAATTCTAGGTTATCTTGCTACCATGTTTACAATTGGAGTCAATGAGATGTGGCATTTCTGGTTTGTAGAGGAAATCTTTGCAGTACCAAATCACTGGATGTTCAACATGGGTGTTGTAGTAGCATTCATGGGAGCCTTAGCGTACGTAGTTAGAGTATATGCAAGACTCGTTGAACTAGGAGCAGAAACTCCAGGTGAGAATCCATACGTCGCAGAGATGTACAAGATGGCCTTAGAAGGCAAATTGTACAGCAGATCAATTCCATAGATTCAAAGTGCAAATAGCACACCTTTTTTCTATTTTATTTTCACAAACGTAGATCGTTCTAGACCTTTCGTTTAAGAAAGACTTAAAAGGATTCTGAATATTAAAAAATTCAGAATGACTCTTCCTAAAGGATTCGGTTCTGGCGGTGGCGGCGGATCATCTAGCGCTGACGTAGAGCGAATGATAGGTAAACGCGTCGAAAATATGACTGGTATGATTACTTTATCATACTTGGCAGCATGGGGTGCTACCTTTGGAGGTACTGCAGCAGGATATTTCTATTATCCTTGGGCATATCCAACAAACAGTGGTCACTTTGCGTTCATAATTTTGACAATTATTGAGGCAATTGGATACATCTTCTGTGTCAAGGTTATGCAAGAAGGTTCCAATAAGAACAGTAATGGTATAGTTGCAATCGTAGTCGGCGCTACTGCGATAGGTACTCTAATACTCTCATTGACTGTTGGCTTCTAGAAGGCAATCCTTCAGACATCTTCTTTTTAATTTTCATTTAACTCTACGATCTTTATCGTACCCTAAAATTTTATATAGTGACACTTTTATCAACTTCTTATGGTCTGGTTAAGACGATGTACGCACTACTTGTTCATAGTAGTAGTTGCAGTAAACTCCACTCTGTTAACAATTAACGCAGGTGATTACATTTTCTATACCGATTGGGCTTGGACATCGTTTACGGTATTCTCAATATCTCAAACGTTGATGCTTGTAGTAGGTGCAGTATATTACCTGACATTTACAGGTGTTCCAGGAACAGCGACGTACTACGGCCTTATAATGACAGTATACACATGGGTAGCAAAAGGTGCATGGTTTGCACTAGGGTATCCATATGACTTCATTGTTACTCCAATATGGTTACCATCAGCAATGTTGCTTGATTTGGCATATTGGGCCACAAAGAAGAACAAGCACTCGTTGATACTGTTTGGCGGAGTATTGGTAGGAATGTCATTACCGATGTTCAACATGATAAATCTGATAACAGTAGCAGACCCACTAGAAACGGCCTTCAAATATCCAAGACCAACATTACCACCTTACATGACACCCATAGAACCGCAGGTAGGAAAGTTCTATAACAGTCCTGTGGCATTAGGTGCTGGTGCTGGTTCAGTATTGGGAGTAACGTTTACAGCACTTGGTTGTAAACTAAACACCTGGACATACAGGTGGATGGCTGCATGGTCAAAGTGGGACTAAAACCCAAATCTTTTCCTTTTCATTTTATTATTCTGTTCTAGAATTTTCTATATGTCTCTTAAAATTGATAAAAAAATATTGCACATATTGTGATCTTTTGTTGCCTATTTTGACGATATGTAATGTCAAGATAACTATCTGTGAGACAACAATTCACTCGGCTATTAACAACTCCAAAACCATTTGTAAAATGGGCAGGGGGAAAAAGACAATTAATTCCAATTTTAAATGAAAGTTTACCACCTTCGATGGGGACCTACTTTGAACCATTTTTAGGCGGTGGAGCACTTTTGTTTCACATTCTTACCGAAAGGAGTGACCAAAGATGCGGAATTTCTGACCTAAATGCAGATCTTGTTTTGGCTTATACTATAATTCGTGATAAAACCGATGAATTAATTACTTCCCTGAAAAATCATCAAAAAAATTATCAAAAAGATTCCAAGTCATATTATTACTTTATTCGGGATAGTAATCCTAAAAGTGCAGTAGAAAAAACGTCTAGATTACTTTTTTTGAATAGAACCTGTTTTAACGGGCTGTATCGAGTTAATATGAAAGGAAAATTCAATGTACCTCTTGGCAGATATACTAACCCAAATATTGTAAATGAAGAAAACATTCATTCGGTCAGTCGGGTTTTACAATCGCGTAAAGTTTCAATCAAATGCCGTGATTTTGATGCTATTTTAGTAGATGCTAAAAAAGATGATTTTGTCTATTTTGATCCTCCCTATCAGCCGGTAAGCAGCACTGCTAATTTCACAAGTTATACCAATAAATCGTTCACATATGGTGACCTACAAAGACTAGCCAAACTATGTTTGAAATTAGATTCTAAGGGTTGTAAAGTGATGCTATCTAATTCAAACTCTCAAGAAGTGGCTGACATGTTTTCAGGAAAACAATGGAAACTCAAAAAAATAGCGGCAAATAGATCAATAAATTCTGATTCTAAAAAAAGAACAGGTCATTTTGAATTATTGATTAAAAATTATTAAAGCTTCGAACGGGATCTGAACCCGCGACCTTTACATTACCAATGTAACGCTCTACCAGACTGAGCTATCGAAGCACGATTATTCGCTGTACAAAATACTTATAATTCTTCATCCTTACTGCGGTCTCTCTAAACTGTTAAATTTCACAGATATTTTTACCATCTTGGAGGAGTAATCAAGCCTGGCCAAAGAAGGCATTTTATGCTTTTGGACATGCAGGACTTAAGATCAAAATAATGGGTGATCCTGTCTTTCAGGAGTTCGTGGGTTCAAATCCCACCTCCTCCACTGATCTATTTTGGATGTTTTATTCCTCTAGTGTTAAGAACTTCATATACATCTGGAAGTGAAAATACAAAGCCCACATGTACACAATCCTTTTCTTCACAAAGTTGACAGAACAGCTCTCCTTTTTGAACTGCGACCTCTGCAATTCTGTTTTTAATATTATCTTTTAGTATGACTCTATCATCATCCACCGAAATTTTTTCTATTTTTGGAGCATATCTAGCAAAGGTCTTGTCCTTTTGCATCATCTCTTCTAACATGTAAGTAACATAACCTGAAAAACTATTGACCCCTTTCATTACCAGGTCAGGTTTATTCTTTTGATAAACATCTTGGAATTTATCATAAACGGTTTCTGATACAGTTATTGATTTGAATCCAGCTTTTGGCAATTTACTTTTCCTTACCGTACAATAAGGTACTCATCTATATAATGTTTTATTTTAAAAAAATACTATGTAAAAATCAAAGGAAATTAGTCTTTATACAATAGAATAATCCAAACGCACTATGGGTAAAGGTTATCAAATTGAGGAACTAAAACAAAAACTCATCAAGATACTTCGAAATTCAAAGATGGGAATGTCTGGAGTTGAAATTTCTGAAAAACTTCAAATTAATAGAATTACAATGACGAAATATCTCAAAGTTTTAGCAGCAGAAGGATTTCTTAGACAAAAAATTATTGGGAATACAAATTTATGGTTTTTAGAATCAGGACAAGAATCCTTTATTTTTCCAGATGATTACTTTAAAGTTACACCACAATATTTAGATTATTTGATAAAGGGATCAGAAAATCAAATATTTTCCTTAATTAAAAATTGTATCAATTCAAAAGGTTCTGTTTACAAACTAGTAATAGAAGTAATTATTCCTGCAATTTGCCATATTCAATCTCTATATGATGAAGGAAAAATTGGAAACTCTGAGGCAAAATATATGGGTAATATTATCTCTAAATCCATCCAAATTTTCAACCAAATTCCCATGGAATCAGATCCAAAAAAGAAAATAATGATACTCTCAGGAGATTCTGAAAATACTCTATTATCCGAAGCTGCTTCCGCCTCTTTCCATTCTACTGGATGGACTGTATTTCATTTGGGCGATATGTCATCAGCAATTAATGTATTATACGATCTTGATTTTCAAAAACTTGTTAGTAAAATTTGGAAGCAAAAATCAGGATTATTGATAGTTGTTATTTTTTCAACCACTAAAGAACGCCTTAATTTCTTTGCAGATTCAATTATCCCAGTCCAAGAAAAAATGGGAAAACGAATGAAATTGGTTTTATGTGGAAAGATTCAAGAAAAAGCAAAATTAAACTGTGATTTACAAACTAAAAAATTTGAAGATGTCATACAATGGTCTGAGACAGTTTATGAGAATTCAAAATAAAAAAAGTGGGCCCGGTGTGATTCGAACACACGACCTTTCGATTTCTGAATTGTTTATCAGTCGAACGCTCCAGCCAAGCTGAGCTACGAGCCCTCATCCAACCCTCTAGGCATGAGTCATTTAAGTTTAATTTTGTATCCGTAAAGTGACCAGTAAATTTGCCACTCATAACTATTCTAAGGGATATTGCTAATTAAGGATATACGATTTTCTAAAAACAAAAAGAAAAGGAGTTTAGATGCAGATTACAGTCCCTTGGAAACTTCCAGAGTACCCTTTGATAGTTTCATAGTTGATTGTACCTGTTCCATCTTCCCCACATTTCCCCCAAATTACAATTTCTGTTGTTAGAGGTTGATTAAGAGATATGCCACATTCATTTGCATAATCACTATCAGGATTGGAAACTCCAACAATTCTATAACTATCCTCGGACACTTTTCCATTATACAATTGTCCATTAATGGAACTTTGGACAATTTGACCACCATTTGAGGAATGGAATCCAAATTGCCCTTTTTGACCAATTACTAGTTCACCAAAATTAAAACTTGCAAATGGATTGAACATTGGAACTTCGTTGCCATTTGGACACTTCATAGATCCTATTGTTCTAGTATCACCTTGAGCATAGATTTTCTGGTCTGGTTTTTCTGCGTCAACGGAAAAATCAACTGCGCTTGCAACTAGAACAGTTACAATTACAGCTATTACTCCGATCATTATTGGTTTTTTCATTATCTAATGATGTTATGTGAAAAAATTAAGTGTGTTGAAATGAATAATTTTGAGAATATTTAAAAAAATATTGGTTTGCTAATTATTTTAAACCCATAAAGAAACCTGTTATGAGTCCCATTAAGACAACAATTCCCATCGTAATTAAAAAGCCAATTATCTTTGTGCCTTTTCCATGTGAATTTTCAAAATAGTTTGTGTTTGAATTAGGTAATACTGTGTTCTCAGGATATTTTTTACCTTCTTTAAGTTTCTCATAGGCTTGTTTGATTTTTATGAATTGATGGTCATTTCCCCCTCTATCCGAGTGATACTTTAAAGATAATTTTCTAAAGGCTTCTTTAATTTCACTTTCATTTGAGTCATCAGGAATATCTAATATGTCATAATTGCTTTCCATAGGTTTTCTATACGTGCCAAAAAACTCTTTTTTATAATCTGCTTTAGACTTTGTTTGGGTAAGAATTTGATAATCCTCATAACAGAGCCATTCTATACCTTTCATTCCCTTAGGTAAATCAATCCCTTGTTTAACCAGCTCAATACTCCTAGCGCCACCTGAAAAAGTTTTTACTATTTTTCCACAAATGACACAATGAGGTTCTTTCATTAAATTATAATGAAATGTGAAAAAATTAAGTGTGTTGAATTTTAGAATAGAAGTTTAGAATCTACTCGTTATCTTTTTTCGAATTACCCTAAAAATTCCTTCGAAATTTCAAGTCTTACAAAACCAATCTATTTGTGATGATTACCAATTTTCTATTTCTCATATATTATTAATTATACCTTGAATGTAGAAAAACAAAAAGAGATTAGGATTAGAAAATATTACTGTTGAGTTGAATCAAAATTTTGTCCACTATTCACTGGATCTGTTTTCTTGTTGAGTGGCACAAATACATTAACAGAACTAGAGCAAGTTTCTCCATTTCCATCATCAGCAGTAAATGAGATTTCGTAGACTCTGCCATCTCCATTTGAATCTCTTTCAGCTCTGACTTGAGCGGTATCTGTTCCTACCCCATTACCATCAGGGGATGGATCATTCTTTTTTAGTCCTGAGGTGGGCTCATCTTGAGTAATTCCTGTAATTAAAATAGAAACAGTATCACCATCAGGATCTGTTATACCATTAATTGAAACATCTATGAATTTTTTATTTGGTTTTGAAATATGATCAGGAC
>DATKZR010000061.1:0-19633 GCA_035527875.1 Nitrosopumilaceae archaeon
TTTGAATTTGTTGCTTATATTAATTTCTTAATTTTTTATTTAAATCACTTTTTTTTGAGTTCTTTTATTAATCGAATAAATACCCAAAATGATCCCATTGCCACAATTCCGATACCAAGACCAGAGTAAAAAGGATTAGAGTCTCCAGATTGACTTAAACCGAGTCCTAAGATAATAAGAATAACTGCAAGAGCATATTGTATATCCACAGAATGACTTGGAAGATTAATTAAATAAGATTTTTAATTTTAAATTCTGGTTATATCTTAAAATCGATATATTTCATTTTATTCATTATTATAATTGTCAATAAGAAGCATGGAAATTTTTAGGTTAAAATCATGATTTTGAATTTATTAAATTTTTAGCAACTTAATATAGGAATTTCATAAATCGTTAAAGTTAAAATGATTTATTCGCAAGACAAAACCATTTCTTACTAAAAATTTCATAATTTATCTTGATTAATGTATTATACACATTTTTCCTACTCAAAAACGTATTATACATATTTTATTGAATATTTATATAATTTTCTAAAATTAAAGAATTAATGGTTGAGATGGACGGCTTTGGCATTGCAGTAGCTGCCTTCATTATTCTTACACTTGCAGTCGGCGTATTTGCAGGTAAACTAGTCAAAAATAGTGGTAAGCGATTGATAGTTGCAGGAAAAAGTTTACCATTAGCTATGGTTGGAACGATGCTTGCAGCTCAAGCAGTTGATGGAAATTCATCGTTAGGTAATGTTGCACTTGTGTTTGAATTTGGATTTTGGGCCGGAGCAGTTATTCCATTAGGTCTGGGAATATGTCTATTTGTAACAGCCGCATTCTATGCTAAACCACTAAACAAAATGTCAATGATCACATTACCTGATTTCTATTTTAGACGATTTGGAAATGGAGCCGAAGGACTTTCAGGTATTCTTATGATTATTAGTTTTCTAGTTTTGGTTGCAGGTAATTTAGCTGCTAGTGGATTTATTTTAGAAGTTGTTTTTGGAATAAATTATTTTTGGGGAATAACAATATCAGCTATAGTAGTAGTTGCATACACAATTGCTGGGGGGTTATTTGCATCAGCTTATACAAATTTGTTCCAAGTTTATCTTGCAATAGGTTCCTTCTGGGCGGGTTTCCTTTTCTTTGCAGGAGGTTTTTCCGATGTTCCTTGGGACGTCATTTACAACAATGCTCCACCAGAATTTATGGATCTTTCGGGATTGTATGATATTGCCAATGGAGCGCTAATCAATTGGGGAGCTATTCTTGCACTAGGATTGGGAGATATAGTTGCGCTTGACTTTATGGAAAGAGTATTTTCAGCTAAAAGCCCGAAAACAGCACAAAGAGGAGCACTGATGGGAGGAGCTCTTACCTTGTTTACCGTAGTTCCAACCAGCATGCTAGGAATTGTAGCATTTTATTATCTGCCAGCAGATACAGCTCCTGAATTAGCATTACCGTTACTATCCACAGAATTTATGCCCTTTGCAATTGGCGCAGCAATATTGATGGGAGTAATTGGAGCTTCAATGTCTACTGCCAGTGGAGGATTATTAGCAATCTCAAGTGTCATATCCAGAAATATGATGCAGAGAATAATTAGAAGACGATGGATGGGAAAATCTAATTGGAGTGACAGTCAGCTACTAAAAGTTACTAGACTTGTAATTATTCCAATGATGGTAGTTGGAACAGCACTTGGTTATTTTGTACCCGCACCAGGAATTTATCTAATTTTAGCATTTGACATAGTTTTTGCCGGAGCATTTGCACCCCTAACATTTGGTCTATTCTGGAAAAAAGCAAACATGCCAGCAGCTATTGCGTCACTTATCATTGGTTCAGCTATACGATTTATCTTCTTCTTTACAATGCCAGAGGAATGGGCAGGATTAGATACAATGATACCCCCAATCATTGCATTTATCGTGTTTATAGTAGTAGCACTTGCAACTCAAAACAAGTATCCAGGTAAAGCAAGACACGACGTACGAGATTATGTTCCACCAGAAGAAGATGTCATTACAGGAGAAGACTTGAAACACTTCAAAGGAGGTAGTGAGGCTATGTCAGGAGGACAAGACTCCAACACCTCTGGGCCTGATGAAGATATCGAAAACAAGAATGCAATGTAAATTTTACCAGATCACCGGTTGTAAAATTATTTGATTTCGTATTTTTTATAAATTCAAAATCTATTGTACATATGTTTTAATATCTTAAATGAGACTAATAATAAATGAAATATCCTGATTTACTGAATCAAGATATTTCACGTGTTGGATTACAAGAATCACAAAAATACAATTTACTTTCAAGTATACTTGTCACAGAAATAGTAAAAACATCTCTTGGTCCACGTGGTATGGAAAAAATGTACATTGATATTCTCGGAGAAGATACATTAACAAACCATGGTGGTGCCTTTTTAAGAAAAGTTGACGTTGTTCAACCAGCAGCTAAAGCGGTAATAGATGCGGTAAATACAGTTGACACTCATGTTGGAGACGGCACAACATCAGCAGCTATTTTGATAGGTAGTTTACTTAAAAATGCTGAAGAATTGTTAAGGATTGGAATTCCTGTTGCAACAATTACAAGAGGTTATGAAAGAAGCCTAGATTATGCCTTAGAAATATTAGATGAAATCAAGATAAAATCTAACAGAAGTGATAGAAAAACAATGAAGCAATTACTAACCACATGCTTGGAGGGAAAAGCAATTTTTGATTTACAGGAAGAAAATACAAAGTTTGTAGATACTATCATCGAGGCAATATGTGACATTGCTGACTTTAATCGTGGTAAGATAAATGTCGATGACATTAAGATTGAAGAAAAAATAGGAAATGTTGCAGACATTCAATTAGTTAAAGGTACAATAATTGATAAAACAATAGATAGTTCAGCGATGCCTAGAACTATCAAAGACGCAAAAATTCTGTTAATTAATGAATCCTTAGAAACAATGAGGACAAAAACAGAGGCCGAGATAGAAATAGTGTCACCTGAACAAATGAGTCAATTCTATAACCAAGAAGATCAAGACTTGCTTGCACTAGTAAAAAAAATCGTAGATTCAGGAGCTAATGTGGTAATATCAAGGAAAGGAGTAAATGAGTTTGTTCAAGAAGCTCTTGCAAAAAAAGGTATTATGACGATGCGGAGGGTTAAGTATAATGATTTATGGTGGTTAGAAAAAGCAACTGGTGCTAAAACCTGTAAGGATATTGAAAAAATATCCAGTGATGAATTAGGTCTTGCAAAAAGAGTTTATGAGAAAACTGTAGGAGGAGACAAAATGGTTTTTGTAGAGGGTGGAGAAAATCCAAAATCTGTAACTTTGTTATTGAGAGCAAATTCAAAACGATTTCTTGATGAATTTCACAGAAATGTTCTGAATGCATTTTATGTATTAAGAAACTTTATTGAAGATCCTTTCATTATACATGGCGCTGGTTCTGTTGAATGGATAGTTGCCCAGAAAATTAGAGAAAAAGCTGGAACCGTTGAGGGTAAGGAGCAAATTGCAGTAGAGAGATTTGCTGCAGCTGTAGAGCAAATACCGTTGACATTAGCACAGAATTTAGGAATGGATGTATTGGATACATTAACAGAATTACGCACAAAATTTGCAAAGTCTAAGGAGAAAATAAAATGGTTGGGCATAAATTCTAACCTAAGAGAGATATCAGATATGTCATCTTCAGAAATAATAGAAACAGTAGTTGTAAAACAACAAGTTTTCAAAACTGCAGTTGAGGCAACCAACATGATACTAAACGTAGATGATGTGTTCATGAAGGATTTAATTGACAACACCCATTGTCATATTGATGGAAAAGTCCATGCCCACCATGATGGTGGAAAATCTCACAATCACTTTGAGCAAGAAGGACTGGAACAAAGACAAATGCATCATTACTATTAGTTAAATGGAAATTACATGCAAAGAAGTTTCTTTTAATACTATTTTTTATGCTAAGTCAATACATTTTTTGTGTAAGGGCTTGAGGGTTCAAAATATTAACAAACTTACTTTAAGGTAAGAACGGGACATTCAATATTCTTGTAAATGCTATTTACAATATCTTTGTGATCATGCATTGAAATATCTGATGAGGGAGTCGAATCTGCAACAAAAAGATCAATGTTATTCTTGTTAACATATGTAGAGATGAATTCTGACACGGACTCTACAAAAACACTTTCTGTTTTAAGTGAAATATTGTTTTGCTTTGCCATTTCTTCAGTTTCATCAAATACTATTTGTATTTCTTTTATTAATTCTTCTTGTTTTTTCTTTTCTGATTTGGTGTGGAATAAAGCAAAAGTAGGAAGTTCTTTATGAATACATTTGAGTAAAATGATATTAGAATCAAATTTTTTTGCTAATTCAAACGTAGTTTCAAGAACATGTTTGTTATTTTTTGTGACAAACGAACAGATGAGAATATTTTTGAACATGTTTTAGTTATTATGCTAGGTCAAAATCGTATTTAAAATTAGAGTAATTTACATTTTTTTCTACGTTTTTTCAGTTTTTACGTACAAGGATTACAAATATGTCAAGACTAGGGATTTATTAGATTTGTAATTTCTTGTTCTAAATCTAAGTTCTCCTCCATGTCCATTTTATTTTTATCATCAAACTCAATTGATTTTTCTGATTTATCTGAAGAGTCAAATCCATAATAGAAAATTAAGTTGATAACAACAAACATTATTGCAATTAAAAACAGTTTTTTCTTTATAGATAGTGTTCCTCTAGAATCTGGTTTGTGAGACGTATTGTGTATTCTAGCCTCCTAGTTTTATCTATACCTAAAAGAAGTGCCTCTCCATAAGATTTAAAATTCCACTTGAAAAATAAAATTTGAATTGAATGAAGAACAGATAAAAGAGTATGATGAAGTTTTTGATTTTATGGAGAGTGCTCTTCCTGATTGGGAGAGATTAGTAACTGATGGGAATATCAAAATCAAAACAAATTCAGAAAAAGTACAATTTACCACGATAGAACAAATTTTAAAAAAATTTAATCTTAGAATTACTGATATTTCGTTTACACAGTATTATGGTATCGTTTTTGGAATTGAAAAACTTGAATCAACATTGAATTGAAATTCAATCATGAAGCACATAGCTAACATAAGTTATAAAAATAATTATTCCACCAGATCGTTTTCTCAATTATACTTTAATAATTGAAACAGTTAAGAAATTTTATGGGTTATGACAAGCTTTGCAAAAATATTCTTGAGTTAGATCCAAAAATACGATTTGTTGGAGTTGTAAAAACCTCTGGAATTCTAACCAACGAAATGAATCAGGAAGGGGTAGAACAACTTTTGTCCCCAGAAGAATTGAAGATGTCTATTCATTATTCCAAGATGGAATGGGAAAAGTCCAAAAATCTCTCTCATAAAATAGGTAATGAATCAGCCTCAATTGTAGAATATGACAAGGTTACTCTTATCAGCATTCCATTAAACAATCAAGACTTGTTTGTGGCAAGTATGGAGCCTAATGAAGATTATTTTAAAATGCTTTTAAAAATTAAATCAGAAATACAAAATGGCATTAATGATTAGATTAATGAATATTATTTGAAATTACTAGTTTTAAATTCTCAATAACAATTTTCCAAATTTTTTTTTGAAAGGAGAGGGAATTTATATCCTTAATTAACAAAAAATTCATGATAGAGCCAGGTCGTCCGGTCAAAGATATCGAGATTGATTCAAACACATCAATAGAACAAATATTTGAAGAATTATCTCAATCAGGAGGATTTGAGTCAGTAAATCTATCAGAGGGATTAGAAATTTTAACAAAAATGATTTCCGATGAGCAATGTCTCAGATTTGTTTCCTTTGTGGCAGCTGTAGTATCAACTGGATTAAGAGGAATAATCAAAAACATGATCAAAAACAAGTGGTTTGATGTTGCCATAACAACCTGTGGAGCGTTAGATCATGATATTGCAAGACATTTCTCACATTACAAAGAAGGGTCTTTTACAATGGATGACAAAGAATTGATGGAACAAAACATTCACAGACTTGGTAACGTGTTGGTTCCTATGGAAAGCTATGGGCCAATAATTGAAGAAAAAATTCAGGCATTTTTAGAAGAGGAATATCAAAATGGAACAAGGGAGATGACCACTGCTGAAATATGCAAAATGATTGGAAAACACCTCGGAGAAGATTCATTTCTTTTTTGGGCACAAAAAAATAATGTAAGTATTATAGTTCCAGGAATTATGGACGGAGCTGTTGGAAGTCAAATTTGGATGTTCACGCAAAAACATCATGATTTTAAACTAAATTTGATAGGAGATGCAGATCTTCTTTCTGGATTAATTTTCAAAGCTAAAAAATCAGGGGCTTTCATGATTGGAGGAGGAATTTCAAAACATCACACATTATGGTGGAATCAGTATAGAGAAGGATTAGACTATGCATTTTATATTACAACTGCCCAAGAATTTGATGGAAGTCTTAGTGGAGCATTAGTTAAAGAAGCAATTTCCTGGGGAAAAGTAACACAAAAGGCAAAACAAGCAACACTACATGCAGAGGTGACAACAATATTACCATTCATCTATGCTGCCCTTATTTCAAAATTAAAAAAATAAATTTTAAACCTAACAGTAATTTATTATTCAATACAAAATTTATTCATTGTTTTGTAGGGAAAGATCTTTTGGATATAATGAGGATTTCTAATTTTTTCTTGTTTTACTAAATGATGCTCCAAGAATTTTCTTTCTGCTGATTTCAACAGTTTTGAAAATCATATCAAAGATTTTTTCTGTTTTGTTACCTAAAATTCTTATGACTATTCCTGATTCGTCTGGAAGAATGGATGTCCCAAAAGAAACTGCATCATTATTTCTAATTTCTTCATTTATAGAATTTTCCAGTTCAGCTACATCCTCCTTTCTTGTCAAGATGTATACTGTTCCTACTATTTCATATTCTCCTAATATTCCAAACTCATTTAACCGCTGCTTTTTCGGCTCTATTTTTATATTTTCTAAAAATCTGATTTTCTTATCTTGGTTCTTACAATGTGTCCTGAGGTAACAGATGTCATACTCAAAAGATTCCCCCATCGCAACTCTTCCTGGGGTTAAGATTTCTGAATAAATCAAAGTGGAATTGTCATGAACTTTGAGACTCACTTTTTGGTAATATCTAGAGTTTTTGTATGGAATTATTTGATCGGGAATGTATTCAAGATAACAATTTTCATCAACAGTAATGTTTACAATTTGTGATGCAGAATTTGAATTCATACTGAAAACTCTTGTGGCTCCTTGAGTTGTAATGTGGGCAATGGCCTTGTTTTTTAATAAAATATCTGTTCTGTATCTATCTCCTTGTAAAATTCCCCCTGATGGTGAAATAACATAAAGATATGCCATTTCTGGTAGTGATATTTCAGGATATAATGCACGTTGAATTTGTAATGGTATTTGGAAAAATTGCTTGGTAACAACTGTTTTGCCTGTATTATTCTTTTGAAGTTCCAAGTCAAGAATACCTACTTTTCCAGATTTTCCAACTCCTAATTGTTTTACTTCGGCATCATAACCCTGAATTTCCTTTGGCATGTCATCTGGTGTGTAATAGTCTAAATTGTTCAAAAATTACACCTTTTGTGTAATTGCTGATTTTGGTGCTGAATCTAGCAAAACATCGTGGATAAGATGCTCAGTTACATTCATGACTCCTTCATCAGTTTTACAGTTGATAAATACAAATGGTTTTTCTTTTCTAATCTTTTCTGCATCTCTTTGCATAATTTCAAGATCTGCTCCTACCATTTTGGCAAGATCAATCTTGTTAATTACTAAAAGATCACAGCTCTCAATTCCTAACCCACCTTTTCTAGGGTACTTGTCTCCTCCAGCCACATCAATTATGTAAATAAAATAATCTGCAAGAATAGGACTGAATGTTGTGGTAATGTTGTCTCCACCACTCTCAATAATTATAAGATCAAGATCAGGATGTTTTGACTCCATTTCTTCTACCACTGCAAGGTTCATAGAAGGATCTTCTCTAATTGCAGTGTGGGGACATCCACCTGTTGCAAGACCTATAACTAAATTTTCTGGAAGTAATCCTTTTTTTGTGGCTAAATTGGCTCTCATCCTATCTGCATCTTCTTTTGAAATCACATCATTTGAGATTATACTTACACTGTATCCCTTTTCAGCCAACATTGGAACAAAGCGTTCAATAAGCATGCTTTTTCCTGAACCAACTGGCCCTCCAATTCCGATTCTTGGGATATGAGTCATGATGAAAAATTAAATTTTTATGTTATAAACATTTTAGAATCCATTTTTTCGTGTGACATCTGAACAACATCTACCTGAGGAGCAAACTGCCACATTTCCAAAAGGGGTTTATCAGAATATTCTCTAATAGTTTGACTGATGATGGGTTTGATTTTGTGAATAATTTTTTGACTTTCAAAATGATGAATCAATCCTAGTCGTAAAGCCGCGCCTATTATTCCTACACTAAAACCATACAACATCATTGCCATACTTTTTTCTTTTTTAATTTTTAATGAATTACAACAAATCGCAAATGCCACAGGAAATATTCCATGGGTTTGATTTTTTGTTATGCTGTTTTTGTATTGATTCAAAATTTTATCATCTTTGATAAATTCTGATACACATTTGATTAATTGTACACCTGATCTTACTGATGCATTTCGAATTTCTTTAATTGATTTTGTGGCAAAAACAATCTCATCTGCCTCAATCACTTTATCCAAATCATGTTTTTTTGCACTATCCATTACATTTGAAAGCGCAACACAATCTGTTGGCCCTATTTGCTGAGTAATGTTAATCCTAATTAATTCAATCAGGTCAAACACCCCCCTAATCTTTTTTTCCCTGAAAAGAAATTCCAATCCGTTTGAAGTAGTGAAAATACCGGTAGGGAAAAATGAATCTGATAACTGCATTACACCCAACTCTTGCTCTATCTCGTCAATGCTCATGTAAGTCAGCACCTGAAGTTGGGTAAAATACTTGTTCCTTTATTGTCATCTCAATATGAGTGATAATGTTGCTAAATAATTTTGAAAATATCTCCTTTTCTGAATCTGCCTGAATTGGAAACAAAATCTCTTCCCTTTGAATGGATATAGGCCTATGTCTATTTCCAATGATGTGGCCCAAAAGAACCATCACATCAGTCATGTTTTTAGTTTTAAGCCTAACAGAAATTACCTTTTCAGGCAATTGTTCTAAAACAATTTTCTTGTCATCCTTTTCGAAAACATCTCCATTACGAAGTGTTACTCCTGGATCTAATTTCAAACCAACATCCGTACCACGATCAGTTTTTCTTCTCAAAATTCTTTTTTCTAACTCTATTCGTGAAATCTTAAGCCTTTCAAAATTTCCATTTTTTAGATCATCGAATTCTTTATCAAGAAAAATATTTCCAACTGGAAAATTAACTTCTAACACGAATAACTGTGCATTTTGGCCAAGTTATACTTTTTTGGATACTTTTCAAGTTTTTAATTATTAAATACCACTCTACACTATCAAGTTCAATGATGCTTACTCCTAGAGAATTAGAAAAGTTAAATATTTTTGTGACCTCCGAACTTGCTAGGAGAAGAAAAAAGCGAGGATTGAAACTAAATCATCCTGAAGCGGTATCAATTTTGGCTGATCATATTTTGGAAGGAGCAAGAGATGGTAAAACGGTTCCCGAACTGATGAGCTCTGGAAAAAAAGTTCTGTCAAAAGATGATGTGTTGGATGGTGTTGCAGACCTAATTCATTCCATTCAAGTAGAAGCAACTTTTGAAGATGGAACCAAACTGGTGACAGTTCATGACCCCATTGTGTGATAAATATGATTCCTGGTGAATATTTTCTTTCGAGTGAACCAATAACTGCTAACGTTGGAAAATCCACCACATCCATTAGCATTAGTAATACTGGAGATAGACCTATTCAGGTAGGATCACACACTCATTTTTTTGAAGTCAATAAGGCCCTTGAATTTCCAAGAAAACAATCCTATGGATGTCATCTCAATATTCCTGCTGGAACATCAGTAAGGTTTGAACCTGGAGAGACAAAAGAAATTGAACTAACGGAATTTGTTGGGAAAAAAGTCGTTTATGGATTTAGTGGTTTGGTTAATGGAAGTTTGAAAGAAAATCAAGACGATGCGTTCAAAAAAGCTGTAGAAAAAGGATTCAAGGGAATAATATAATGACTCTAACCATTCCGCGAAAAACCTATGTTGATTTGTTTGGTCCAACCATAGGTGATCGGATTCGTCTGGCTGATACTGACTTGATTATTGAAATTGAAAGAGATTTGATAAAATATGGTGATGAGGCTGTATTTGGTGGCGGAAAAAGTATACGTGACGGACAAGCACAAGCAAGTGGAGTATCCAGAGCAGAATCAGTTGATCTTGTAATTACCAATGCAATTGTAATGGATCCCATTTTGGGAATTATCAAAGCCGATATTGGAATAAAGGATGGAAAAATTGTTGGTGTAGGAAACGCAGGAAATCCTAACATAATGGATAACATTGATATGATAATTTCCTCGAATACTGAAATAATTTCAGGAGAACATACAATTTGTACTCCTGGGACAATTGATTCACATATTCATTTTATTTCTCCTCAACAAGCAATACATGCAATTTGTAATGGAACCACTACCATGATTGGTGGAGGAACAGGTCCTGCTGATGGAACAAACGCAACAACTTGTACTCCTGGAAAATGGAATATCCATAGAATGATTGAATCAGTTGATGAAATTCCAATGAACTTTGGATTTCTAGCAAAGGGAAACGATTCTCTTGAAACTTCATTACTTGAACAAATAGAAGCAGGAGCTTGTGGTTTAAAATTACATGAAGATTGGGGTTCAACTCCTGCTGCAATAAATTCTGCTTTGAATGTTGCAGACAAAACTGACACTCAAGTGGCCATCCATACAGATACGCTAAATGAATGTGGATTTGTAGACGATACAATTGAGGCAATCGCTGGAAGAACAATCCATACTTATCATACTGAGGGAGCTGGTGGAGGCCATGCTCCAGATATTATAAAAATTGCAGGTGAGGAAAATATTCTACCTTCATCCACAAATCCAACAAGACCTTTTACTGTAAACACACTAGCTGAACATCTTGACATGATGATGGTATGCCATCATCTGAATCCTTCAGTACCAGAAGATTTCGCATTTGCAGTGTCTAGAATTCGAGGTGAGACCATTGCAGCAGAGGACGTATTGCATGATATTGGTGTGCTGAGTATGATGTCCTCAGATAGTCAAGCGATGGGAAGAGTTGGGGAAGTTGCAACCAGAAACTGGCAAACAGCTGATAAAATGAAAAAGATGACAGGTAAGCTCCCAGAAGACAATGCAAGAAATGATAATTTTAGAGTAAAGAGATACCTTGCTAAAATTACAATAAATCCTGCGATTACCCATGGAGTTTCAGATTACGTAGGTTCCCTGCAGCCTGGAAAATTAGCCGATATTGTAATTTGGTCTCCACAATTCTTTGGAGTCAAACCAAAGATGATCATTAAAGGTGGTTTTATTGCATATTCACTTATGGGAGATCCAAATGCCTCAATTCCTACCACAGAGCCAGTATTGTATCGACCCATGTTCGGAGCTCATGGCCAAACCAAATATTCTACTTCTGTAATTTTCACATCACAACTAGCATTGGATAAAGGTCTTAAATCAGAGATCAATTCAAAAAAGAAACTGGTTCCCGTGAAAAATTGTCGTTCTATTGGAAAGAAAGACATGTTGTATAATGATCGTACCCCAAACATTGAGGTAAATCCTGAAACATATGAGGTAAAAGTTGATGGAAAACTTGCAACTGTAGATCCGGCAGAGAAACTTTCTATGTCAAGACTCTATCACTTGTTTTAAATATTTTAATTTGTCTTAATTTTAAGTAATGATGTCCTAAAGGCATAAATTTCTCTTCAAGATAAAAGATTTTTATATTTATTTAATTATAATAGAAATTTTTTCCGCTAAACTTTCTAATGCGTTAGATAGTTCATTTTCTTGTGCGGTTATGTTTGTTCTGTAGTCATTGATTTTTTTAATTCGATTTTTTATCATTCGCTTTTGTTCAGCATATCCTGATGAGCCAAAAGAAATTCTATCTCTTAGCGATGAAACAATTGTGGTAGACTTTAGAATTTCTAAAATAATTTTAGGATCAACCTTAGTTCCTTGTACAGATTTTTTAATTTCACTAGTTGTTAATTTATTTAGAGGTTTTTTAGAATGGTGCGCTTGCTGAACTAGAGATCCTGTAATTTTATGTGTTATTCTAAATGGAATGTCTCTTAGAACTAGTTTTTCAGCAATGTCAAGGGCAATCAAATAACTTGAATCCGTTGCTTTTTTCATTTGTTTTTCATTTACATGTAAAGTCAAAAGCATTGGTTTTAAAATCAATAATGCACCGATAGCGGTTTTGGATGTAGACCAAATAGAGGATTTGATTTGTTGTAAATCCCTTCCATATCCGGTAGATAGTCCTTTGATAGTAGAAAGAATAGCAGTAAGATTTCCAATTATTTCTGCTGTCTTTCCTCTTGTTAATTCTAAAATGTCTGGATTCTTCTTGTGAGGCATTACACTCGAGGGTGAAGTGAATTCATCTGATAGTTCAATGAAAGAAAATTCAGAACTAGACCAAAGAACAAAATCCTCAGCAATTTTACTAAGATTAGTCATCAAAATTGCAACCATGGCGACATATTCAGCAACAAAATCACGAGTACTAGTTGCATCAATAGAATTTTCAACAATTCCATTAAATCCCAACATTCGTGCTGTGCTGTGCCTATCAATTGGAATGCTTGTCCCACCTACAGGTCCAGCCCCAAGAGGACTTTGGTTTACGTGTACATATGCATCTTGAAGGCGCTCAAAGTCTCTAAACAAAGCATCTGTGTGGGCCAAGAGATAATGAGAAAATAATCCCGCCTGAGCTTGCTGTAAGTGGGTGTATAGTGGCATAATTGTTTTTTGATGATTTTCTGCCAAAGATACCAGAGCTTCAATTGTATCAAGTAAGCAATTACAGAGAATGTTTATGTCGTCTCTTATTTTCATTCGTATATCTAATGTAACTTGATCGTTTCGAGATCTTGCCGTATGCATTTTTCCACCACTTGCCATTCCAGCCGTTTTGATAACAAGAGTTTCAATTAATTCATGTATATCTTCTGCTTTTGAAGATGAATTGAATTTTTCTTTTTTTAGGGATTCTAATGCTTTGAGGATTTTTTTTGCGTCATTTATGGTAATTATTTTATTTTCTTGTAACATCAAAACATGGGCTTGGCTTCCAAGAATGTCAAATATAATGATTTCAGAATCGTCATTAATTGAGGATACGTAATCTAAGGTGATGTCACTCAAATCCTTACCAAGACGTGAACGATACATTATCTAAAGTTCTAGAATGGTTATATATAGCATCGACGCTTTTGCCCACATGAGTCAAGATATCAAACACCTTCGAGTGAAAATCTTCGATGAGTTATCAAAGATTGTTGATCCTGAAATAAACACCACTATTACAGAATTGGAATTAATTGATGAAGTAGACATCAATGAAAGTAATGTAAAAGTTGATTTGCATTTAACTAGTCCATTTTGTCCTGCGGTGTTTGGATTTAAAATCTGCCAAGATATTCATGATAACCTTTTGAAAGTAGATGGGATTAATGATGTAAAGGTAAATGTTTCAAATCACTTTATGGCCGAGCAGATTAACAATCAGGTAAATAATAGTCCAAATCCAAAAAAATTGGGTTAACTTCTAAATCCTAAAAGATAACCACGAAGAAATTGTATCCCCATTGCAGGATCTACTCCTTTTGGACATACTTGACTACAGGACCCGGCAAAATGGCATCTCCATATACCATGAGATTCGTCAATAATTTTTAGTCTGGAATCTTTCCCCTTATCTCTACTGTCTGCCACATACCTGTATGCTTGGGCCAAAGCCTGTGGACCAATAAAAGAAGAGTCAGTGGCCATAGTTGGACATGCTGAGTTGCATAATCCACATTTGATACAATTTGAAAATTGAATATATTTCTCTACTTCTTCTGGGGATTGCAGAAATTCTTTCTCATTTGAGGTAATTTCAGAATCATCACGAATCAAATATGGTTTTACTTTGTGATGTGAATCAAAGAGTCTTTCAAATTTTACTGCCAAATCGCGAATGATGGGAAAATTGTTCATTGGTTCTACAGTTACTGTATCAGAATCTAATTCACTAATTTTTGTAAAGCAGGCTAACCTTGGTTTGCCGTTAATCATCATTCCGCAGGAACCACATGTTGCTTGTCTGCATGAATACCGAACTGCTACTGAATGATCAAAATGCTCCTTTACTTTAAGAATTGTCTCTAGTACCGTGGTCCATTTTTCGTATGGGACTGAAAATTCCATAAATTTTTTTTGGTCGTCATGTTTAGGATTAAACCTTGCAATACGGAGCGTAACTGACTTGCCTGAGGAAAGAAATGTTGATGGTGGTTTTTCTGCTAAACTAGGTGCCTGTGTCATCTATACTACTCCCATGTTTACCATTATTATTGTTCGCGAACCATAGGCAATTAATCCGATCATAGCTGCAACACAGCCATATGATACTGCTTTTTCGTACATTCTTCCTTGTTTTAATTCTAACAAAATCACTCGCAATCCATTAAATCCATGTACGGCTAAAAGAATCAAAATTATCTCAAGCATTCCAGCATATGGTAGAAATTGATAATTTGCAATTACGTTTGCATATTCTAATGATTCGGCAAAATTTTGTGTTAGACGCATTAGAATGTGTACTGCAACAAGGGCAACTGCACCTAAAGCAGTTCCATAATGAATTTTCATTATAATACTTTCTCTCATTTTATTCACCATACATTACTGCAAGACCATACATCATTGCAATTGCTGCTAAAACTATTGCCGAATAGATACCTATCTTGTGCCTATAATTCTGAGAAGCCGGATCATAAGGATAGTCAGGTCTTGCAGGTTTTCCAACACCAACACCTCCATGTCCAAGCATTACTCTAATTCCATTTACGGTGTGAAAAACACACATAGCAATTACAATAGCCAAAATAGCATGGCCTTCATTGGTTTGTGTTATTTGTAAAAATTCACTCCATCCAACTTCTCCTTTTAAAATTGAACTTGTTTCATAAATATGACCAATAAAATATGCAAGTAATCCTAGTCCACTTAATCTCATTAACAAGTATGCAACTCGTTCTATTCCATATCTTCGAGGATTTAGCATTCCTCCAACTCCTTCTTTGTTTTCGTCTATTGATTCCATCTAGTATTTCCTCTCCACTGGCTGATAGTTTGTAATTGTTACTGGGTGTGTTTTCATGATGGGCTCTTTGGGGTCATAATATGCAAGGGTATGATGTAAAAAGTTTGCATCATCACGTTTAGGATAATCAGTTCTTGCATGAGCTCCTCGTGACTCTCTTCTATTGATAGCCCCTATTAGAACAATTTCTGCAGTTCTAATCATAGAGTCAAGTTCCATTACATTTATAAAATTAGTGTTATACTCTTTTGCGCTATCATCAACATGTTTCCAGGTTTGTTCCTTTAGTTGGCGTATTTTTTTTAATCCTTCTACTAGATTTTTTTCATTTCTGTAAACATACGCTTTTTCATTCATAGTGTCAGTCAGTTCCTGTTTAATTTCATATGGATTTGCATCTCCATTACCTCTAAAGATTCCATCATAGATTCTTTTTTCTTCTAACGTAACTAGATAATGAGGCCAAGGATTAGAATGAGTATTTTTTTCAATGTAATCAACTGCCAGGCTTCCTGTAATTTTTCCCCAAACAATACATTCAGAGGTAGAATTTGCGCCAAGTCTATTTGAGCCATGAACACTATTACACGCTGCCTCGCCAGCAGCCCATACACCTTGCAATTCAGTAGCCCCATCAATATTAGTATGAATTCCACCCATCATGTAGTGACACACTGGTCTGATATCAAGAAGCTCATCTGCAGGATCTACATCTGAAAACTTGATAGAAATTTCTCTGATTCCTCCTAATTTTTCTTTAATTTTTTCATCACCTATATGTCTCAAATCAAGCTTCATACAATCAACTCCAGTTTCATGTTTGAATCCATTACCTTCGTGGATTTCAGTCATAATAGCTCTTGAAACAATATCACGCGGAGCTAATTCCATTGTCTTTGCCGCATATTTTTTCATAAAACGTTCACCTTTGTTGTTTAACAGATATCCTCCCTCTCCTCTTGCACCTTCTGTGATCAATATACCAGATGGTAAAATTCCAGTAGGGTGAAATTGTACAAATTCCATATCTTTTAGTGCCATACCCGCTCGATATGCCATATCTAAGCCGTCAGGGGTAGAAGATAAGGCATATGTTGAAAAGCTGTATAGTCTTCCAGCTCCGCCAGTTGCAATGATTAGAGCTTTGGCCTTAATCTGGTAAAAATTACCTGAAGAGATTTCTATTGCAGTAAGACCCATGAATTTGGTTCCATCATGAATAATAGATGTTGCAAACCACTCATTGAGATATTCAATATTTTCAAATTTTTGACAAGTATCATACAAGGTTTGCATCTCAAAAAACCCAACTTTATCAGATGCATAAGTAGCTCTAGGAAAACTGTAACCTCCAAAGTTTCTTTGATCAATTCTTCCATCTTCTCTTCTAGACCATGGCATTCCCCAATGATCTAGTTGACGAATCTCTCGTGGCATTTCTTCACACAGTCTTTTGGCGACATCTTGGTCTGCTAAAAAATCGCTTCCCTTTACAGTGTCATAAATATGAGATTCAATTGAGTCCCCTTCATCTTCAAAAAGAACTGCAGCAGTTCCACCTTCTGCAGATACAGAGTGAGAACGCATAACCTGGACCTTTGAGACAATTCCAATTTTTATTTTGGAGTTTTTTTTGGAAGCCTCAATAGCTGCTCTTAAACCGGCCAATCCCGAACCGCAAATGATCAAATCAAATTCAATAGATTGTGCCATTTAGAGTGACTTCTTTGGGAGCGTGTTAAATATGTAATAATGATTTTCAATCGATTTGTTAATATATATCGCTAGTGATATCACTAGTGATGATTTCGGAGTGGTTTCAAAGAGTTGGGAGTTCTGTTCCTAGAGGATTTTCAAGATATTTTATTCTAGAGCTGCTAAAGAAAAAAACTCACACTGGTAAAGAGATCATAGACTATGCTTTTGAGCAAAGTAATGGAATATGGAAACCATCTCCAGGATTGATTTATCCATTATTAGGGAGATTGTTAGATGAAGGGTTAATCGAAGAAGCCAAAGATGGAAAGTATCAATTAACCAAAAAAGGATTGAATACAGCAGCAGATGTTGATAAGATTAATGATATTGTAAAAACACAGCTTGATGTCCTTTTTAGATTAGGAAATGTTGGAAGATTTGTTGTGATGGATTTATTAGAGAAAATTTTCAGTATGGGTTCAGTTCTCAGCTCTAACATTTCACAAATGACTGATGAGGAGACTATAAAGTACAAAACATTTCTAGAGACAGAGCTAAAAAAGATGAACAAACCAGAGATTAAAAAGAAAGAAAAACGGATTAAAATAGAATAGCTTCAACTCCACGCAACAGTGTGTAGTAATTGATTAGAATTATAACTATACGACAAAGTCAAACAACAAATGAGAAAGATCAAACTATTCATCGCCTCTAGTCTGGATGGGTATATTGCAAAAGAAGATGGAAGTGTGGATTGGCTTTCACATTGCAAGGATTCTGGATATAATAATTTCTACAAATCAATAGACACCGTATTGATTGGTAATAAAACATATGAGCAAATTCTAACATTTGGTGAATACCCCTACAAAGACAAAAATTCATACATTTTTACTAAAAACATAAATCAAAAAAAGAAAAATGAAAATGTCGAGTTTACGTCAGATGTTAAAAATCTTACAAAAAATTTAATTTCATCTTCGGGCAATGATATTTGGTTAGTGGGGGGAGCTGACATAATTTCTACTTTCTTGAATTTCAAATTTGTAGATGAAATCATTTTATCTATAATTCCTGTGGTTCTAGGTAAAGGAATACCTCTATTCAAGAATATTAAGCTAGAAACAAAATTAGAACTAATTAAGACCACAGAATATGATGACCTAGTTGAATTAAGCTATAAAGTTTTGAAATAAAAATCATTTTTTATTTTAATTTTTGGGAATAATTGGAATCTAAATTGTATCAAAATATTCCTACATTTTTTTAACTTTAAAACCCACTTGTATCTATAATGATACTACCGGGTGAATGAGAGATTGGAAACTATTCTAGAGGATTTTGAGGCATTGTACAACCAAGGTGTTGTATTAGGTAGATTGAAAAAATATGAGGAAGCTATAGGATGTTATGACAAAGCGTTAAAATTTGATCCAAATCATGTGAATACACTATACGTTAAAGGTCTATCACTGTATTTTCTTGACAGACACAAAGAAGCTGTAGGATGTTATGACAAAGTCTTGGGGATTGATCCAGATAATTTTCATACATTATACAATAAGGGGGTAGCACTGACTAAACTTGGAAAACATGAAGAAGCTGTAGGATGCTATGACAAAGCGTTGGAAATTAATCCTGGTGATTTTTTTACATTGTACAATAAGGGTGTTGCAATGGCGAGACTTGGAAAACATGAAGAAGCTGTAGGATGTTATGACAAAGCGTTGGAAATTAACCCAAATCATATAAATACATTATACAATAAGGGTGTTGCATGGGGTAGACTTGGAAAACATGAAGAAGCTATAGCATGTTATGACAAAGCGTTGGAAATTAATCCTGGTGATTTTCATACAGTATACAATAATGGCCTATCATTATATTTTCTTGATAGATACAAAGAAGCTGTAGGATGTTATGACAAAGCGTTGGAAATTAATCCAAATCATATGAATACACTATACAATAAGGGACTTGCATTGGTTAAACTTGGAAAACCAGAAGAAGCTGTGGCATGTTATGACCGAGCGCTGGGAATTAACCAAAATGATTTTGATACATTGTATCACAAAGGTATTGCATTAGGTAAATTGGAATATTATCAAGAAGCTGTAGTGTATTATGACAGGGCGTTGAAAATTAACTCAAGTAATTTTGATACAGTATATCACAAAGGAGTTGCATTAGATAAATTGGAAAAATATGAAGAAGCTATAGCATGCTATGACCGAGCCTGGGAAATTAATCCTGGTGATTTTAATACAGTATACCAAAAGGGTCTAGCGCTATATTTTCTTGATAGATACAAAGAAGCTGTGGCATGTTATGACCGAGCGTTGAAAATTAATCCAAATGAATTGAATGCACTATCTAGCAAGGATGTTGCATTAGATAAATTGGAAAAAATTGAAGAAGCTGTAATAGAAAATGACAAGGCCTTGGAAATTAATCCAAATGATTTTGATACATTGTATCACAAGG
>DATKZR010000062.1:0-5686 GCA_035527875.1 Nitrosopumilaceae archaeon
TTGGTATTTTAGCCAAAACCTCCTTGGGTTCTGAAACCGGGGTTGCCCTACATGTAGCATACCTGGGTGAATTAGAAATCATTGGTATCAATACGATCGCATCATCCTAATCCGTCTGTATGCCTGCTCTTGGGCGTTTAATAATAAATTTAGTCAAATATTAATCCAGATAGGTTAATTTCGAAACCTACAACTGGAACACGGATTTTATAATTTTCAATCGTTTTGGAATTAATCTCCCCCATGATCCCAATTAATTTTCCATTAACTAGAATAGATGCAGTTCTACCTTTCTCATAAGTTTCATGATTCGAAGTCTTAGTTTCTATTTCTAAATTAAAACCAGTTTTTAATACTGCCTGTAAAATTGATTTTATTTCAGTAAAATTTGCCTCTTGGTGAGCACAAATAACGGCAAGACAAGTTTTTTCATTAATTGGATTATTTTTAAAAAATACTGTTCCCGTTTCAAATAATTTTTGGGGATACGATTCATGAATATTTCTAGAAAGGTTTTCAAGTAATCCAGGAAGTATAGAATCGCGCAAAATTGTATGCTCTTGACTTTTTGAATCAAGTACAGAAATAATTTTGGCATCATCCCTATTGGTCATGTCATAAAGAACTCGTTTACTTGTTAAACTTGAATTCAAAGCTTCGAGGTATCCAAGACCAATCATTACCTGACTTAGCAATTTTATTTGTACAGAAATCGGATTTATTTGACCAAGAGTTTGAGATGAAGATAAAGTAGGCGTAAGATTTTGAATTCCATAACCCAAAGCAGTTTCTTCTACTAAATCCATCGGACCAAAAATATCAAATCTATATGCAGGAATTGTGCAGATAATATTCTTACCCTTAATGGATGCATCCAACCTAGATTTTTTCAGCGATGAAATTATTTTTGAAGTATTTAGATCCAAACCAAGTGTTTGATTAATCAGTGTAGGACTGATAGAGATTTTCTTTTGTTTAAATTTTGGTGAGGAATTTTTTGCACCTGATATTTTAACAGATTCTAAAGTAAATCCAGCACTTTGCAAAATGGTCGCTATAACTGAGAGCATATCTTCAGCATCCTCTTTATTGATACCAGTTACTTCAACGAAGAGATTTTTTGTTTTTGTTGTAATAGTAGTAATTGCAGCGTTGATTATTGGAGGAAAAGAAACTGTATCATTATTTGAATCTATTATCATTGGAACCTGCGGAGAATTTCCTAAAATGTACCCATATTCTTTGCCTACATCTGTATCTTCAAGTATTTCAGAAATACTACTTTCTTTATTTGACTTTAGGGGAATGAATTTTTCAGTCCTGCTAACTGTTGTGTAGGTTAAAGGAAATGAAATTTTGTCAAGGTCGTGAATTCCAATGGAAGATTTTTTTCGTTTTCTACCAATTCCCATATGAAGATCTTCTTGCATTTGTATGAGTTGTTCTAGAACATCATGATCAATTTTGCCATTTTTTGCAACAATTCCTGTTAGATAGGGACGGATTTTAGTTACGCCAGATTTGACATTAATTGTAAAATTACTTGATTTTCTTATTGTGAGTTTAAATGCTCCAGTTTTAATTCCAAGTAGACCTTGTAAACCTAAGGCAATGCCAATATCGGTAGAATAATCCGGTCTATTTGGACTGTATTCAACTCTAACTATGTTATTTTCCTCGGATTCAATATCTAATCCTAAAAATGGTAAAGAATCGGAGATTTGTTTTTTTGAAACTTTTCCAATCAATTTTTGTAGCCTAGAGTAAGACAATGAAACTACTGGCATTTTGAAGCACCCCTTAACCAACTTAGATTATTATTGTAAAATTCTCTAACATCGTCTAAACCATACTTTAGCATTGCAATTCTTTCAATTCCGCCACCCCATGCAAGTACAGGTTTGGTTATTCCAAGAGGTTTCGTCACTTCTGGTCTGAAAATTCCCATTCCAAAAAGTTCAATCCATTTTCCTAATTTCTCATTATACACCATTGTTTGAAGTGATGGTTCTGTATATGGAAAAAAGGTTGGCCAAAATTTTATTTTTGTAATTCCAATTCTACGATAAAATTCTTTTTGAATTCCCATTAAATTTTGCAGAGAGGCATCTTTTCCAACAACAACACCTTCAATTTGATTAAATTCTGCAAGATGTTTGTAGCTAACCTTTTCGTTTCTAAACACACGACCCAAAGAGAAAACTCTAGCCTCATCAGATTTGTTTTCAGCTAGATGTTTAATAGTAATACAGGTAGTATGGGTTCTTAAAACCATTTTTCGTGCTTCATTAATATCCCAATGATATCGCCAATTTTTCTTGTGAGATTCAGAAACTTTTCTAATTTGTTCTTTATTTCCAATTTTTTTAGCAGAAATACCATCAAGATAAAACGTATCTTGTAATTCTCTTGCAGGATGATCTTGAGGAGTAAAGAGAGCATCAAAGTTCCAGAAGCTTGGTTGTGTCATGTTTCCTAAAATTTCTGTAAATCCTAAAGTTACAAATATTTCGCGGATTTCATCAATAGTATCTTTTAGTGGGTGGGTTCTTGCAACATAAACTTCTGGGACTTTTGCTTCCACATCTATTGCTCCCAACTCAGAATTTGTAAAATCCAAGGTTTGTCCATTTTTCGATAATGAAATATATTTAGTTTTAACAATATTTTCGATTAAAAAATCTGGTCTTTTCAAAAGACTGGCTAGATCTTCCTTGTCAATATTAATTTCTGGAACACTGTCTTTTCCGATTTGTTTTAAAGTTTTTTCCCCAGGAATAATTGAGGGATAATTTTTTAGTGAAATTTTATTATCTATTGATTCAACCCAATTATTTTTTTTAGCTAAACCCATAGCAGGGCCAAAAATAGGCCCAAGTTGTTTTTGTAAGTCAGATATGTTGATTGGGCTCTTTTTAATTAAATCTAATAGTCTTCTTTCTGGGAGTCCTTTTTGAAAAGATTCTAATCCATTTTTTGCTAGGCTAAAATTGACATTTCTAGATTCGTTTACAATTGCCAATTCTTTATGTTTTAGCCATTCTATTCCCCGTCTTATTTGATCGGGAGAAAGGTGTGTTAATTTTTCAAGTTTTTCTGGACTTAATTTTGGTTCAATTTTTAATACAGAAATAATTTTTTTTTCAATTTCATGGAAAACTTGTGACAATAGCAGAAAGTTCGAAAAAGACTTTTTAAACCTTAACCTAAGGGAAATTGAATGTCACCTGCGGACTTTGTTGTAACTCCATGGCATGTTGAAGGAGACATTGATTATGATAAATTAATTAAACAATTTGGAACAGAAAAGATTTCCTCAAAAATTCTTGACAGAATTAAAAAAAATACAGGAGAGGATCATTTTATGCTCAGGCGAGGGATCTTTTTCTCTCATAGAGAAATGGATAGAATTTTGGAAGATTATGAGAAGGGTAAGAAGTTCTTCCTTTATACGGGAAGAGGTCCCTCAGGTCACACCCATATAGGACATTTAGTACCTTGGGTCTTTGCCAAATGGCTTCAGGAAAAATTTGATGTAAATATGTATTTTCAGCTTACAGATGATGAAAAATTTTACGCAAAACCAAATTTAACTTTAGACGATACCAAAAAATTTGCTTATGAAAACGCCCTAGATTTTATTGCTCTTGGTTTCAAACCAGAAAATACCAAAATTATAATCAACACTAGAAATATTCAAACGCTTTATCCTCTAGCAGCTCAAGTCGCAAAAAAGGTTAATTTTTCAAACACTAAGGGAGTTTTTGGGTTTACAAATGAAACAAATATTGGAATGATTTTTTATACATCACTTCAATCGGCTCCATGTTTTATTGAAGATAAACCAGTGTTAATTCCGTTAGGAGTAGATCAAGATCCTCATTTTAGAATTACTCGCGATGTTGCACCAAAAATAGGAAAACCTAAACCAGCTCTAATTCATAACATTATGATCCCAGGTTTAGAAGGTCCTGGAGGAAAAATGTCATCTTCCAGTGAAAATGGAACATTATACACAACTGACACACCTAAAACTGTAAAAATGAAAATTAACAAGTACGCATTTTCTGGTGGTCAACCAAATATTGAACAACACCGAAAAATTGGAGGTAATCCTGACATTGATGTATCATATCAATATTTAAGAATATTTTTTGAACCAGATGACAATAAATTAAAATCAATTCATGATGATTACAAATCAGGAAAAATGCTCTCTGGCGAGATTAAAGGAATTCTAATTGAAAAAATTAATGCATTTTTGGAGATACATCAAGAAAAAAGAGAAAAGGCAAAGGATCAGATCAATGAATTTCTATTTGAAAATAAATGAAAGTTAGAGTGAGTTGTGAAGACAAATACGAATGTAAGAAATTAGCAAGTCTTATTTTTATAAGAAATTCTAATGAAACCTACATTACCAAAATTCTAAACGTTATTGATAGTGAAGTAGTAGTGCAATTGAAAGATAAATCAGCCCATAGTTTTCAATTAAAGGACAAGTATCAAGTAGAAGTTTTTGTTGATTTCATACAATCAGTATTAGAAAAAGAACATAAA
This sequence comes from Nitrosopumilaceae archaeon, assembly GCA_035527875.1. Lineage (GTDB taxonomy): Archaea > Thermoproteota > Nitrososphaeria > Nitrososphaerales > Nitrosopumilaceae > Nitrosomaritimum. The sequence continues at coordinate 4,561 of DATKZR010000062.1, forward strand.
ATCATTTCAACGGAAATTTTTGAACAAGATATCGAAATTGTGAAAGGGTAAGGTCTGATTTTGTACCAACCAGAAATTTGATTCTACTTTACAAATACAGTATAAAGAGCAATTACACCGACTATTACAATTAGGCTTAATCCTAATGCCTTAAAGTCACCATTCATGATTTAGGGTTGGGATTATTATAATTAAAGTGTTAATAAATTCTCAGGTTTAGTTTCAGCGATTATCTTGGAAAACGGTTTTTCTTTTTCTTAAAATCTTCAGTTTTTTTTTCTGGTGGTGAAGTGGGTTTTTTGACTTCATTGCAGTTTAAACAAAGAATTTTAAGTTCATTTCTTGCCAATTGAGGATCGGAAATATATTTTCCCCATGAAGATGCAGACCCTCCTCTTCGAACATCATCAAAAGTATCTTCATCATGAATATGTCCAAATCCTAGAGCTCTTTCATCTTTGAATCCACAACTAGAGCAAACTTTGCCGCCAAGAATTTCAAATAATTTTTCTTTTAATGTGTTATAGAATTTGTCAGAACCTCCTGAATAGAAAGTCTCTTGTTTTTTCAAAAATTTACCCGTTTTTGAATTTTTTGATCTAGAATCGTCTCTACTTGAGCGTGAATCTCGATAATTTGAATTTCTTGAACATCTATCATCTCTGGAATTTCTATCATTTCCTGAATCTTGTGGTTTATTTTGTCTGAAACAATCACTACAGTAAACTGGTTTATCATTTCTTGGAACAAATGGAACTTGACACTCAGTGCCACAATCAGAACAAGTTACCGTTGTAGATTCTACTCTTCTATCATCTCTGGAATATCTTGAACCTCTATCATCTCTGGAATATCTTGAACTTCTATCATCTCTGGAATTTCTATCATTTCCTGAATCTTGTGGTTTATTTTGTCTGAAACAATCACTACAGTAGACTGGTTTATCATTTCTTGGAACAAATGGAACTTGACACTCAGTGCCACAATCAGAACAAGTTACCGTTGTAGATTCTCCTCTTTTATCATCTCTGGAATATCTTGAACCTCTATCATCTCTGGAATATCTTGAACTTCTATCATCTCTGGAATTTCTATCATTTCCTGAATCTTGTGGTTTATTTTGTCT
>DATKZR010000063.1:0-12450 GCA_035527875.1 Nitrosopumilaceae archaeon
GTTGGAGGTAAACCAAATTCATCAGGACACAAATCATCAACATCTGGCACTCCATCGCCATCCATGTCACCATCTGTTCCATCAGGAGGACATCCGTTTAGTTCTGCTAATCCAAACTCGTCAGGACACAAATCATCACCGTCTGGGATGCCATCACCGTCACTATCTACAACTATTGTAAAGCATTCATCATCTTCATCATCTAAACCAAATTGTGTTTTGTCTGAACTAGATAGATATGCTACAGTTGATTCACTGACAGTCACATCGAAGCAGTAGGTTCCAGGGTCATCAAAGCTACCACCAGCTGTACAGGTTACTGTTAGATCAAATGGAACAGTCATTATAGGTGACATTGCAATACAGTTAGCAGGCGTTGGTGATCCAATTTGTGGACCAGATAATTCAGCTGTTATTGTAAAGATGCCTTCTAAATCTTCAACGCCAGTTATAGTTACAGTGTCAATTGGGTTATCAACTGGTGCTTGTTGTACTCCAGTAAAACTTGATGTGGTAACAAAGGTGTAATTTTCAGGAGGACATCCAGTTGGAGGTAAACCAAATTCATCAGGACACAAATCATCAACATCTGGCACTCCATCGCCATCCGTGTCATCAGGTGTTCCATCAGGAGGACATCCGTTTAGTTCTGCTAATCCAAACTCGTCAGGACATGCATCTGAAACATCTGGGATGCCATCACCATCACTGTCAAGAGGAGGACCTTCGCAAGAACCTGTAGTGTCACCATGTCTTAAATGAGCATCAACTGCTTTTTCTCCAACAGTTATTTCATGGGCTTTGTCTGGATTGCCTGGAGGATTGTGACAGATGAGAGTTTTTCCTGGAGAAGCTGCATCACCATTAGGAAGATCTCCGCAAGAACCTGTAGTGTCACCATGTCTTAAATGAACATTAAGTTCTTTTCCTCCAACTTCAATATTTTGAGGGTTTTCAGAATTGCCTGGAGGATTATGACAAATGAGAGTTTTTCCTGGAGAAGCTGCATCTACATTCTGAGCTAAACCAGTAAATGCAGAAAGTGAAATAACAAAGATCATAAAAATTAAGGATAATTTATTTTTGTACAGTCCTCTACGCCCCATCGATTTTGATAGTTTCCGTGATTTAAGAATATCCTTGTCACAAAAATATTGTTACACTATTTTTTTGATCGAGACAGAACGTTTAGGTAAATAATTTTAGACAAAGTTTGATAGAATGTTTACAAATAAATTAAGAAAACAAAAGATCGCATATTGATCGGTTGAGTAACACAATTTTATGGTTTTGCAAATAACCCATTTGCAATTTTTATTTTCATCCTCCCCAAAAAATAATTTCAAATTGTAAAAACCTTTTTAGCTGAATTTATCGAATATTTATCAAGAAAGTCATTAATCAGTACAAAATGGTATTATCTAAAAAATTAACTACATTACTGAAACATCATGAGGTTGACTTTCTGCAAAGCCAGCCCTCGACATTTTAATAAATTCTGCATTCTCTTGCATTTGGGAAATATTCCTAGCACCACAATAACTTAAACCAGAGCGAACACCCCCTGTTAGCTGTTTTAGAATATCAGTTACTGTTCCTTTGTATGGAACCATTGCCTCTACTCCCTCTGCAACATAGTCATTTAGATCCTCATCAAAGGAAACTGAGCCTACATCTTTTGATTTTCTTCCCAAGGAGGCTCCAAGAGAGGCCATTCCACGGTAAACCTTGAAGCGTTTTCCATTTTTAGTCAATACAGTGCCTGGAGATTCGTCTGTTCCCCCTAACATACTACCTATCATTACAGAAGAAGCCCCAGCAGCTAAGGCCTTTGTAGCATCACCTGATGTTCTGGTCCCGCCATCAGAAATTATTGGAATGCCATGATCACGGCAAATTTTGGTACAGTCCATTACTGCAGTTAATTGTGGAACTCCAGATCCTGTAATTACTCGAGTGATGCAAATAGAGCCAGAACCTACTCCCACCTTTACTGCATCCACACCTGCTTTAATTAGATCTTCAGCTCCCTGAGCAGTTGCAATGTTTCCGGCAATTAATTCACAATCAGGAAATGCTTTTTTTATATTTCGAACAGTGTTAATTGCATTTTCACTATGACCATGGGCAATGTCTACTACTAGTACATCAGTTCCAGCATCCAATAGTGCTTCTGTTCTTTCCATAAAGTCACCCTTTACTCCAACTGCAGCACCAACAAGCGGTCTTCCTTTTTTGTCTTTTGATGCCAAAGGATAGTCCTCAATATTTGTAATGTCTTTGCTAGTGATTAGTCCATTAATAGAACCTGATTCATCTACAATTGGTAATTTTTCTATTCTGTGTTTATGTAAAATTTCCTTAGCCTCTGCTGAACTTACTCCAGGTTTTGCAGTTACAACATCTTTGGTCATTACCTCTTTTACCAAATGCGAAGTGTTTGTTTCAAACAATAGATCCCTATCTGTTACAATCCCTGTAAGTTTAGAGTCAGAGTCCACTACCAAAAGTCCCGAGACTTCTTTTTCTTCTGCATAATCAAGAGCCTCTTGTACAGTTTTATCTTGATTTATTGTGTATGGGTTTTCAATAATGACGCTGCCGGATCTTTTAACTTTAAGAACTTCGTTTGCTTGTTCTTGTATAGTTAAAAATCTGTGAATAACTCCTATTCCTCCTGAGCGAGCCATTATTACTGCCATCGCAGATTCGGTAACAGTATCCATATTGGCACTGATAAATGGGATGTTAAGTGAGAGGTTTCGAGAAAGTTTTGTGCTTAAATTAGTTTGAGATCGACTAGTAATATCTGAATATTTGGGAACAAGAAGAACGTCATCAAAAGTTAATCCTTCTTTAAATTCCAACTAAACCTTGTAGATAAAGTAAAATATTGATTATAAGCCTTTCTTCAAAATTTTGACTCTAAAGTTGTTGTCTCTGTCAAATATGAGGCATATTAGAATTTTTTTTATATTTAGGATGTCAGGTAATAAGATAGTTGATATCATGTACACCAGAACTTGTAGGCTTTTCTATCATGTATTTTTTAACAAAGCATTACATATCAAAACAAGGTAATGACTCAAACTCGAAATTATAAGTTTAGATTGTATCCAAACAATACTCAACACCATAAACTACAAAATAACTTGGCAGTATGTAGATGGTTATACAACAAATTTGTAGGACAAGCTCAAAAATCATTTCTCACCAGAAATGACATGAATTACATTTTAACAGAATTAAAACAATCAGAACCGTGGCTTTACAACTATCATAGTAAAATGCTTCAAATGGTATCAACCAGATTAGAAGGATCAGAGAAAGCCCTCATCGAACTAAATAAAAAAGGATACAAGACAGGTATCATAAAATTTGTAAGATATAATGAATATCGAACCTTCACATATAACCAATCAGGATATAAACTAGAAAAACGTGGTGGTAAAACATTACTGTATCTCTCAAAGATTGGATATATAGAAATTAGAAAACATAGAGAAATTCCAGATAATACAAACATAAAACAAGTAATAGTTACAAAATCAAAATCAGGCAGATGGCATGTGTGTGTAACATGTGATATTGTGGAACCATTATTCAACATTCCAAAAATGTCATTTGCAAAAGTGGTGGGAATTGATGTAGGCATAAAATCATTTGTGTATGATTCAGATGGATATCAAACACCAAATCCATTAAATCTTAAAAAAATGTTAAAACCACTTGCAAGAATACAAAGAAAGGTATCTAGGAGAAAGAAGGGATCAAAAAATAGACTAAAGGCAATATCACAATTGCAGAGAATACATGAAAGAATAGCAAATAGAAGAAAAGACTTTCAGCATAAATTATCAACTCTATATGCTCAGAATAAAGATGTAGTATTTGTAGAAGATCTAAAAATTCAGAACATTGTAAAAAATCACAAATTAGCTAGAAGCGTAATGGATTCAAGTTGGGGTACATTTTTGCAAAAATTGGAATACAAGTGTAAATTGTTAATTGAGGTATCTCCAAGAAACACCAGTATAGATTGTTCAAGATGTGGAAATAAAGTATCAAAAAGTTTAGCAATAAGAATTCACAAATGTGATAAATGCAATTTGGTCTTGGACAGGGATCATAATGCAAGTATCAATATTTTGAAAAAAGGGTTGGAAATTTTTAATATGTTTGTAAAAGATGATTATCTTAGACTACCGCAGGAACTGCGGAAAGTAACGCCTGTAGAGATCTCAACGAGGTCTGTGAAGCAGGAAGAAACCACTCAACTTGTGGGTGGTAGTTCACAAGCCTTTGTTTCTTTTGGATAGTTTTGATGCTACCTCAATTGCATCTTTTGTCTCTAAAACGTTATGAGTTCGAATGATATCAGCACCATTTAGGACAGATATTACTTCTGCGGCAATTGAACCAAAGAGTCTGTCAGCTGGATTTTCTTTGCCTAAGAGTTTTCCGACAAAGGATTTGTTTGAAACTGAGATCAAAATTGGGAATTGTTGTTTAATTAGATTTAGATTTTGTATAATCTGAAGATCTCGTGCAAACCAATCAGAACTAATTTTGGTAAAAAAAGGTCCTTTACCAGATTTTCTAAAAAATCCAATGGCAGGATCTAAGGCTACTTTGTTAGTTGAAAAACCAATTTTTTTTAAAATGTCAATGCTTTTCTTTAAAAGATTTTTAGTTATTGTAATTTGATTTCCCGAAACTCGTGTGCCATTAAACGCACATAAAATTAATGACGGATTATAATTTGAAATAACACCAATCATTTTATCGTCATATTTCAATCCAGAAATATCATTAATAATTTCTACCCCTAAATCTAATGCTGATTTTGCTACACTTGCTCTGCATGTATCTACAGAGATTGGAAGATTTGAAATGTTTTGGATTATTTTGATTGCACTTGAGATTCGATTAAATTCTACTTTTTCAGAAACTAGTGTGGATAAATATGGAGCAGTGGACATTCCACCCACATCAATAAAATTGGCTCCATCAAGTTCCATTTTCCGAATTGTATTTGAAATATTTTGCGTTGTTGTTTTTATGGATTTTTTATAAAAGGACTCTGGACTAGTATTCAAAATCCCCATTATACGAACAGGGTTTTTGCCCCCTACGCCTACATTTCCAAGTTTTGTCACATGATTTATGATGACCTATACCAATTTGAGTCATATGATGATTTCAGGATGGGATTCAAAATACAGAGAAATTCTAAAGGAATTCAACTACGATAAGAGAAAGGATAACGATTCTGCTGTTTTATTAGACTCTATATTAGGAGAAGAAAATTACCTGGAAAAAATCCATGATTTAATAAAAAATCAAAATGTTTTCATAGTTGGTGCTGGTCCTTCTTTATCTACTGCTATTCCTGTATTGCAACACTATAAAAAAACTGTAAAAATTGTAGCCGATAGTGCAGTCAAGCCTTTGGTTGATAATGGAATTGTACCAAACATTATCGTAACTGATCTTGACGGGGATGAAAAAACTTTTAAAAGTATTGGAAAGTCAAAAACAATTTTTGTAGTTCATGCCCATGCCGATAACATATCTAAATTAAATTTGGTGGAATATTTCAAAAATTGTGTAGGTACCACACAGACCAGACCATTTGGAGGAATCCAAAATTTTGGTGGATTTACGGATGGAGATAGGGCAGTTTTTCTTGCTAGTTATTTTAAGGCAAAAAAAATTATTTTATTTGGAATGGACTTTGGAAAAAGAATCGGAAAATTTTCAAACACAGAAATATCTGATAGAAAAATTAAATTAAAAAAATTACAAAAAGGAAGATCTTTACTAGAATGGCTTGCATTAAAAACTAAATCTGAATTATTTACAACCTCAAGTCCTATTATTGGATTTAAAAAGATCCCTTATCAGAATCTAGATATCATAATGACCTAGAATGCATTTAATAGCCATATCTACTTGAATCCAAATATGAAACATTCAGAGGAGCAAATTAGTGAAATTGCTAGCTGGAGAGAGGATCTGCTTAAACAAATCAACAACCACACCAAAGCAATAGAAATACTTGAAAAAAGATTATCGGTTTTGGATTCAATGTTAAAAGAATCTAGTTTTACTAAGGCATCATCTCTTGAAAAATCGCAAAAATCCCCTGAAGAGAAGATACCAATAGAGAAAAAATCCATTCCAATAACTAGTGGAAATGATGGTAAAATTATTGCTAATGCCTTTGTAACACCAGACCAAGTTGAAATAATTTTGGAAAATGATATGGTAATTACAGCAGATGTTCCTCCTTTCAAGTCATTTTTTATAGATAGAATTATTGGTGAAATGAAACGGAAAGATTTGTTGGATGCAGAAAGTGGAAAAATCCAAAAAAATTCTATTATTGATTATGTAATCAATAAAAATGGTTCAGATATTCGCGAGATAATAATTAAAAATTATAAAGAAAAAGAAAGAGTAAATGAAATTATTAGCACAGCAGGTTGGTCCTTGACGCGAATGCTTGAAAACATCAAAAAGTGATCCCATGGATAAAATTGTTGTTTTAGATTTTGGCTCGCAGTATAGTCACCTTATTTGTAGGAGAATACGTGAATTTTCAGTTTATGCTGAACTTGTTCCTTACGATATTACTTTAGAAGAATTACAAAAACACAATCCAAAGGGAATTATTTTTTCTGGAGGTCCATCTAGTGTATACGATTCAGATGCACCTATTCCAGAAGATGGAATTTTTGATTTGAGGGTACCTCTTCTTGGAATTTGTTATGGACATCAATTAATTGTAAACAAATTCGGTGGAAAAGTAAAACGAGCAAACAAAGAATATGGCTCTTCTTTGCTTACAATTGATAACGATAAAGACCTTCTAAACGGAATTGGTGAATCTGTTAGAGCCTGGATGAGTCATGGAGACGAAGCCGAAGTAATTCCCCCTGGTTTTCAGGTGATAGGTCACACCAAAAGTGCAAAAGCTGCTGCCATTGCATCTAATGAAAAATCTGTTTTTGGAATACAGTTTCATCCTGAGGTAGTTCACACAGAGCAAGGAACCGAAATCCTCAAAAATTTTGTTTTGAAAGTTTGTAACGCAAAACAGGATTGGACTATGAAAGGATTTATTGAATCTGCAGTGGAAAAAATTTCCAAAATTGACGGAAATGTATTATGTGGAGTAAGTGGAGGAATAGATTCAACAGTGACTGCTTTGTTGATTCATAAAGCTATTGGAGATAGATTAAGGTGTGTTTTTGTAAACAACGGACTTTTGCGATTAAATGAAGAAAAGGAAATTGATGAGATGTTTAAAAATAATTTCAAAGTAAATTTTACAGCAGTAGATGCTGTGGAATCTTTCCTGAATAAATTAAAGGGAGTAAAAGATCCTGAGATAAAAAGAAAGATTGTAGGTGAAGAATTTGTTTCTGTCTTTACGGAATTTTCTAAAAAAAATGGACCATTCAAATGGTTAGCTCAAGGTACTTTGTATCCAGACGTGATAGAAAGTGGAGTTTCGAAAGGTCCAGCAGCTATGATAAAATCGCATCATAATGTTGGTGGTCTTCCTGATTGGTTAAATTTAGAGATTTTGGAGCCTCTAAGAGAATTATACAAAGACGAGGTAAGAGAGATTGCAAAAATTTTAGGGGTTCCAGAAAAATTATTTATGCGTCATCCATTTCCTGGACCTGGACTTGCTGTAAGAATAATTGGTGAAGTTACTCCCAAAAAACTTCAGATCTCTAAACTTGCAAGTAAAATTGTTGAAGAAGAGTTGATGGAGGCAAATCTTTACGGAGATGTATGGCAAGCCTATGCTGCAGTAGGGGATGATAAAGCAGTTGGAGTGGTTGGAGATGAGAGAAAATACGGGAACATTGTAATGATAAGAGTTGTAGATTCAGTTGATGCAATGACGGCAGACTGGACAAGACTGCCACATGGATTACTAGAGAAAATGAGCAATAGAATAACAAACGAAATTGAAGATGTAACATGGGTAACATATACAATTTCAAGTAAACCACCAGCAACTATCGAGCCTCAATAAACGAAATTGATAGCTATTTTTCACTTTAGGTAGCGACTATTATTATTTGAGAACAAAAATAAATCTACATGGATTTTGATAAAATCTGCAATGAAATTCTTGATTGCGATAAACAAATTCGATATGTTGGCATCTACGATTATGGGGAACTATATGATAAAATTAGACCAGGAATTCCAAGTTACCTTTCAAAAGAAGAGACAGAAGTTTCTTTATCTCAGGCAATTTATCGATGGTCAACTAGAAAAAAGACTGTTTCTAAAATTGGAAAACCTATTTTTGCAATGGCAAAATATGAGAAAATATATCGAATGACTATACCAATTGGCGGAGCTGGATTAATTTTGGTTACCGCTGAATTAAGTGCAGATGTAAATGATATAGTAGATAAGATCCTTGCAATCCAATCAAAATACTCTGATAATTAAAACAAAATTCAATTTTGATAAAAATGAAATAACTTTAATACAAATTTGATGCACAAAAATCATGGTAAAGATTCCCACAGAAATTAAAGAATTTATAGAAAAGCAGGGAGTTTTTGTAGTAGGGACAGTTGGAGAAAGTAATCTTTCAAATATTTCTCCAAGAATTTTTTTTAGAGTAGATGATGAAACCATTTACTGGCTAGATTTTTTTAAACATAAATCATACAAAAATATCAAAATCAATCCGTGGGTAACTATTGCTGTTTTTAACAAAGATGATCTAAAAGGATATCAATTTCGTGGAACTGTTAGTATTATTACCGAAGAGCCAACAAAAACTGAAATTAAAAATTCAATTGTAAAAACGACACTGGACAGAAATCCATCAGAAAAAGTAAAATCATTATCAAATAAAGCAGCAGAATTAATACAATTTGAAGCCAAAGTATGTTACTCGTTAAATCCTGATGAATATTCTGATATGTGTATAGGATCAGATATTGATTCTACGCAAGTTTTTCAAAGTTAATCCAATAAATGATCAGAAAATTTTGGGCTTTACATGTCACATGTAAATTATTTTAGCAGAGCAGCCCCAAATACCCCAGAAGAATCTCCAAGATTATTTTTCAAGATAGGAGTATCAACAAGATCACTGAAGACTTTTTCATAGACATTTTTGATTCCATCATGATATAGAAATTCAATATTTGATAGTCCTCCCCCAAGCACAATCACATCAGGATCTAGTATATCTATAACATTTGCAAGAGCAGTTCCAAAATTATCTAAAAATTCTTGTTTCCATTGAATAAATTTAGAATTTCCAGAATCGCGTACTATTTCAGATAAAAATTGATTTTTCCCTGTTATTTCTGCCCATCGTTGCTCTAATGCGGGTCCACTGATGTAGGTTTCAACACATCCTTTTTTTCCACAATAACATTTTTTTCCGTTTTGATGTAAAGTATGATGACCCCATTCTCCGGCTATGTTTGTTCTTCCATGATGAATTTTACCATCAATTACTATTCCTCCTCCAACACCCGTTCCAAGAATTGCACCAAAAACAAATGAATGGTTTTTTGCTATTCCCATAGTTGCTTCAGATACGGCAAAACAATTAGCGTCATTTTCCATAGAGATTTTTTTGTCTAGTTTTTTTTCTAAATCTTCTTTTAGTGATTTTCCAATCAAACATTGAGTATTGCTATTTTTAAGCAAGCCAGTTTTTTTAGATATTACACCTGGAGTGCAAATTCCCAAAGTAAAGTCTTCAATTTTGCTAGAAAGATCGTTTACAAGATCATAAATGGTATTTATGATTTCTTGATAACTATCTTTGGGAGTTGATAATCGTTTTCTTTCAATAGTGTTTAATGAATCATCAAGTAAAATTCCTTCAGTTTTTGTTCCCCCAAGATCTATTCCTATTTTATACACACTAAATCAAATATAATGGAATCCTTAAGTTTTCAGAAAAGGACTTTTTTTAATGTTAGGAACCAGGTGCACCAGAAATAGCTATTACATCATCAATTCTAAGAATCATGCAAGCCGCCTCTGTTGCAGATTTTATAATTTGCTCCTTTACAACAATTGGTTCAACAATGTCAAGTAATAACATGTCTGCAATCTTTGTATTTCTTGCATCAATTCCGGTCCATTTCTTTCCTTGACTTTGTTTGGCCCTAAGTTTTGCCATGGTGTCAATTGGATCCATTCCAGCATTTTCTGCTATGGTGAGAGGAATAACTTCTAAAGCTTCAGCATATTTTTTGATTGCAAGCTGCTCTCTTCCATCAAAATTATCGGCCCAATCTTTGAGTAACGAAGCAGCATAAGATTCTGGGGCTCCTCCTCCTGCAACAATTTCAGGTTTTTCAATTACATCTTTTACTACCATAAGAGAATCATGAATAGAACGATCCACTTCGTCAATTACTCTTTGAGAACCACCTCTGATTAGCAAGGTTACGGATTGAGGATCTTTACAACCTTCAACAAAGACCCATTTGTCAGACTCTACTTTCTTTTGGTGAACCAGATTTGCTGAGCCGAGATCTTTTTCTGAAAGATCATCCAAATTAGCTGAAACACGTCCACCTGTAGCCTTTCCAAGTTTTATCATATCACTTTCTTTTACACGACGCACAGCTAGAATCCCATATTTTGCGAGGTAATGTTGTGCAATATCATCAATTCCTTTTTGGCAAATTAAGACCGTACAACCTATATCATGAAGTTTATCAACCATTGTTTTTAACATTCTATTTTCTTCCTCTAAGAACATCTGCATTTGTGTAGGATCTGAAATTCGAATTTCAGCACTCATTTCAGTTTTTTCAATTTCAAGTGCAGTGTTTAACAGAGCAATTTTTGCATGTTCAATTTTTGTTGGCATGCCACTATGAACAATTTCTTTGTCCAGAACTATTCCTCTAATAATTTGTGTATCTAGAATAGAACCACCTGTTTTCTTTTCTACTTTAATATTATCAAGATCAACTGAGTAAATTTCACCTTTTTTTGTAACAATGCTTAAGATTGCATCTACGACCACTTTAGAAAGTGTGTCACTGTCCTCTGAAATTAATTTAGATTGCATGCTAGTCATTGCAATTTTTAGAAGTGATTCTTTATCATCAGGTTGTATTTTCTTTGCCATCTCTGAATAAATTTCCAAAGTTTTATCGGCTGCTGCTTGATAGCCATCAATAATTACTGAGGCATGAACATTTTTTTTTAGCAGATCTTCGGCCTTTGCTAATAGAGTACCTCCAAAAATTACTGAGGAAGTGGTTCCATCTCCAACTTCATTATCAACAGTTTTGGCGATTTCAACCATCATTTTTGCGGCTGGATGTTGAACATCAATTTCTTTTAAAATGGTTGCACCATCGTTTGTAATAGTAACATCTCCTAAGGAGTCAACTAGCATTTTGTCTAAACCTCGTGGGCCTAAACTGCTTTTAACCAAGGCTGCTACCAATTTTGCAGCAGCTATGTTATTTTGCTGAGCATCTCTGCCTTTTTGTTGTAAAGCACTTTCTTTAAGAACTAATACAGGTCCATTTGGTCCTTGTTGAATTGATGCCATTAAGATTCAGCTTCAATCCCCTAAATCCCCCTTTTTAACATTACTTGTTGATTGGATCGATGAATAATCTGTTCTTAACATCGACAATTCCTCGTGAAAGAATTCGTATTGATGGAAGAGCCAAGAATGGTAAGAATAGTGGAATTAAATGTGGTCTTGGAAATATACATCCTGAATCAATTATTGTATTATTGATTTGTTCAAAATTTGTTGAAACTTTTTCAAAGGGATCCGTGGAAATAATCCCTGCCATTTGTAACGGTAATGAGGCTTTTATTTTTCCAGATTTTACAACCACTAGTCCACCTTGATTTTTTCGAAGTGTATTTGCTGCCAATGCCATATCAGAATCATTGGATCCAATAACAATCAAATCATTTTCATGAAAACTCCAAGTGGAGGCAAAGGCACCAATATCTGCTCCAAAATTTTCAAGAAAACCAACAACATGATTTTTTGTTCCGTGAATTCTATCAAATGCTGCAACTTTCCACACATCCTTATCAATTGAAGACATGACATTCCCATTTGATGTCTCTAATTCTACTGAACTTAATTTTGTAATAATTTCAGTTTGCATAAGTATTGTATTTGCTTGAACTTTCTTCTTTTTTGATTTAATTTCAAAATCTTTACTGGAGAATTTTTTTAGTTTTACAGTATTTTTAATCCAAAATGGAATAATTTTCTTTTTTATTGGAGCAACAATACTTCCATTTGAGGCAACTAATTTTCCCCCAACAAAGACTTTAGATGGTTTTACAGATTTCAAATCATCAAAAATTAAAATATCTGCTAACTTACCAGGTGCAATTCCTCCCAGGTCTTTTCCCATGTTATAATAATCAAAACAATTCCTTGAGGCC
>DATKZR010000064.1:0-14504 GCA_035527875.1 Nitrosopumilaceae archaeon
ATTTCAAATTTATGCATTTAGCCAATCATATACTGATTTTAAATTAAATAGTGTTTCAAAGGCACTTTTGGGAAAGGAAAAAATTGATTACGGAATAGATTTTGGAGATCTTAACCTCTACCAAACTGCAAACTACTGTTACAATGATGCATTGATAACATACGAGCTTACCAGCTTTAACCATGACCTTTTGATGAATTTACTTGTAATCATTGCTAGGATTGGCAGAATGCCAATTGATGACATTGCCAGACTTGGCGTGTCACAATGGATTAGAAGTCTACTTTACTATGAACACCGACAGAGAAATGCATTAATTCCAAAAAGAGAAGACCTGCAGAAAAGATCAGAAGGTGTTTTATCTGAAGCAGTTATCAAGGATAAAAAATATCGAGGTGGGCTAGTAGTTGATCCTAAAGAGGGAATTCATTTTGATGTAGTTGTTATGGATTTTGCCAGCCTGTATCCCAGTATCATTAAGGTAAAAAATCTGTCATATGAAACAGTAAGATGCTCTCATGAAGAATGCAAAAAAAACACCATTCCACAAACCAATCATTGGGCATGCACAAAACGAAATGGTATCACTTCTATTATTATTGGCTCGTTGAGGGATTTGAGAGTAAATTACTACAAGAGTCTATCAAAAAAGGAAACCCTATCAGAAGAACAGAGACAACAATACACTGTAGTCAGTCAAGCACTTAAGGTAATTCTAAATGCCAGTTATGGTGTAATGGGTGCTGAAATATTTCCATTGTATTTTCTTCCAGCCGCTGAAGCTACAACTGCCATTGGTAGATATACCATTCTTGAAACAATCAAAAAATGTGAGGCAATTGGAATTGAAGTTCTTTACGGGGATACTGATTCTATTTTTATTAAAAATCCAACTGAACAACAAATTCATACAGTAATAGAGCAAGCAAAGGCTGATCATGGTGTAGATCTAGAAATTGACAAGGTATACCGTTATTGTGTTTTAAGTAATAGAAAGAAAAACTATCTTGGCGTAACAAAAGATGGCAAAGTAGATGTAAAGGGATTAACTGGGAAAAAATCTCATACACCTGCGTTTATTAAAAAACTATTTTACGAATTGCTTGATATTTTATCCCTAGTCCAAACGATGGATGATTTTAAACGGGCAAAAAATCAAATTAGTGAAAAAATTGCAACTTGTGCCAAAAAGCTTCAAGAAAAAAAAATCCCATTAGATGATTTAACCTTTAATGTAATGCTGAGCAAATCTCCATCTGAATATGTAAAAACCATCCCTCAACACGTAAGGGCCGCAAAGCAGCTAGAATCAATACGAGAAATAAAAAAGGGAGATAAAATTTCGTTTGTAAAGATTTTAAATAAACCTGGAGTAAAACCGATTGAGTTGGCCAAGAAAGAAGAAATTGATTCTAAAAAATACATGGAGTTTATGGAGGCAACATTGGATCAAATTACATCGTCGATGGATATGGATTTTGATACTATCCTTGGAAAACCCAAACAAACTGGATTAGATGAATTTTTTTGGAGTTGATTTAAAAAATAATGGAAGTTGATGGAATTCTTTTAACTATTTTGGGAACCCTTGCAGGAATTTTAATTCTTTCAGGTTGGGTTGAGCAAATAATTAAAGGATACAAAACAAAAAGTCTAAAAGATATTTCAAAATATTTGATGATTTTAATTTCTGCTGGTGCGGCCTTATGGCTACTTTATGGAATTATTGTAAATGATATATTTATCATTGGTACAAATCTTGCGGCAATTGGTCTAATGATCACGGTGTTAATTATGAAAAAAAGATATGATCAAGTAAAAACTCTATGATTTTTTAATCAAGGGTTAAATACAATACAGAAATTTTTAAAGAAAGATGTTCATAATCAACTGTAAAAATTATGAAGAAATTGCAGGTGATAACATAATTAAATTTGTAAAAATTGTTGAACAAGTTTCAAAAAAATACAAGATAAAAATTGCAGTTGCTCCACCTCAACATCTTATTGGGCTGGTCTCAAAGAGTTCTATCCCAATCCTAGCTCAGCATGTTGATGTCTCCAAGGTTGGAAGTACAACTGGATTTATTGTTCCTGAACTCTTAAAAAAATCAGGCGTTCATGGATCTTTGATCAATCATAGTGAGCATAGGATTTCCAGCAAAGAAATCACCTATCTGGTATCAAAATTACGTGAGCAAAATATGATATCCATTTTATGTGTCAAAGATGTTGCCGAGGCAAAGAAATATGCAAAATTAAACCCTGACTATATTGCAATCGAACCGCCAGAACTGATTGGTTCAGGCAAAGCAGTTTCAAAAGAAAAACCTGATTTGATAATCAAGGCTGTAAATGCTGTAAAAAGTGCAAAAAATAACACACGATTACTTTGTGGGGCAGGAATAGTTTCTGGCAAAGACGTATCAAAAGCCTCCGAACTTGGTTCCCAAGGAATTTTAGTTGCAAGTGGGATAATCAAAGCAAAAAATTGGACAAAAATAATAAGCGAGTTTGCAAAAGCCCTAACCTAATTTTTTTGTTTATGATTAATTTTGTCCCGTTGAATCTGAGTAAACTATTGGTTAGCTTTCTATACATAAAATCATTAAAATTAATTTACACCACATAAAATTTCATGAGAAATCGAATAATATGTAGAGAGTGTAGAATGGAACTTGAAACTAGATCCGAACGAAGCATACAGAAATGTCAAGGTTGTCAACTTGCCTAAAAGAAATTCCAAAATTTCTTGATGGAATGAAATTTTTATCTCTCAAATTGATTTAAATTCCTCTAATTTTGATTGGATTACCTAGATAAAAAAATGAAACAAATTTACTTTTTTGATGAAGGCGATGGGAAGAACAAAAAACTTCTAGGTGGAAAAGGTTCGGGTCTATGCGAAATGACGCGGCTAAAATTACCTGTTCCTCCTGGATTTGTAATTACTACTGAAGTTTGCAAAAAATACTATGAGGAAAACAAAAAATTACCAAAAACTCTGATTCCAGAATTAAAAAGAAATATAAAAAAAATTGAGCAAAAGACCGGTAAAAAATGGAACTCAAAGTCTAACCCGCTTTTAGTTTCAGTTAGATCCGGTGCAGCAATTTCAATGCCTGGAATGATGGATACAATTTTGAATTTGGGCTTAAATGACATTACAGTTGAAGGGCTTGCAGAAAAAGGCAATAATTCAAGATTTGCCTGGGACTCGTATAGGCGATTTGTTCAATTATTTGGCAAAGTAGTATTTGGGGTAAATGATAAGAAATTTGATGATGTTTTAGATAATGCAAAACAAAATCAAAACGTAAAGGAGGACAGTGATTTAAATGAAAAATCATTGAGAAAAATTGTTTCTGAATACAAAACGATTTGCCAAAAACACACTGGTAGAAAATTTCCTTCGGATCCATATGATCAGTTAGAGCTGGCAATCAAAGCCGTATTTGGAAGTTGGAAGGGAGAGCGGGCAATTGTTTACAGAGAAAAAAATAACATTACAAAGGATGTTGCAGATGGAACTGCTGTTAACATTGTATCTATGGCTTATGGAAATATGGGTGATGACAGTGCAACTGGTGTAATATTTACAAGAAACCCTGAAGATGGCACTAAGGAAATCTATGGGGAATACTTGGTAAACGCTCAAGGAGAGGACGTTGTAGCAGGTGTAAGAACTGGAAAACAAGTAAATAAAATGAAAAAAGAAATGCCAAGATCCTATAATCAATTGGTAGAAACGTGTAAAAAATTAGAAAAGCACTACAGAGAACCACAAGACATTGAATTTACAATAGAGCAAGGAAAATTCTATCTCCTACAAACAAGGAAAGCAAAAATGAATGCTGTTGGAATGATTAAGACTTCAGTTGATATGGTAAAAGAAAAATTAATTGATAAAAACCAGGCTTTGGCTAGACTTCAAGCAGACCAATTAGAACAACTCCTACACAAGACACTTGATCAAAAAGCAATTAAAAATTATACTCAAATAGCTAAAGGGATTGCTGCCTCCCCAGGAGCTGCAAGTGGAATTGCAGTTTTTGATGTAAAAAGAGCAACTACTATGGGTGAAAATGGAACCAAGGTAATCTTAATTCGAGAGGAAACAAAACCAGAGGATGTTCCTGCATTCTTTGAATCAGTTGGAATTTTAACTAGCAGAGGGGGAAAAACCTCACATGCGGCAGTTGTGGCGCGAGGAATGGGAAAACCATGTATTGTTGGATGCTCTGAAATGAAAATCAATTATGATAACAAAACTGCGACTATTGAAGGAAAATCAATCATTGAAGGAGATCTCATTACAATTGATGGAAGTAGCGGGAAGGTTTTCCTTGGAGAGATTCCAGCAATTGAACCAAAAATGACTCAGGACTTTAAGACTATATTAGATTGGGCACAGAAATCAAAAAAAATTGGAATTAGGGCCAATGCAGATACTCCAGAAGCTGCAATACTTGCACGAAAGTATGGTGGTCAAGGTATTGGACTTTGCCGGACAGAAAGAATGTTCAATGGACGAGATAGAATAGGATTATTTGTAGATATGATAATGGCCAAAACAATTGAAGATAGAAAAAAAGTTTTAAAAAAATTAGGCGAATTACAAAAAAGTGATTTTATTAAAATTCTAAAGGCAATGGAGGGCTATGAGGTTACTATTAGATTACTTGATCCTCCTCTACATGAATTTTTACCAAACCCCGAAGAGTTAGCTGAGAAAATTCACAAACTTGAATTGAAACAAGACAGCAAAGAACTCTCCGAGATGAGAGTTGTCTTTAACAGAGCGCGAGAGTTGGCAGAAATCAATCCAATGATGGGACATAGAGGAGTAAGAGTAGGTGTCACATATCCTGAAATTTATGAAATGCAAATCCGTGCTGTTTTTGAGGCAGCAGCATTTTTGGCCAAAAAGAAAGTAAAGGCCCATCCTCAAATAATGATCCCTCAAATAAGCAGCATTGAAGAATTAAATCACATAAAGAAAATTTATGATACTATTAAAGCAGAAATTGAAAAAAAATACAATATGAAAATACAAATTAATTTTGGAACGATGATTGAAGTAGTCCGAGCGGCCTTAACTGCAGACGAGCTGGCAAAAACTGCTGAATTCTTTAGTTTTGGTACCAATGATTTGACTCAGGCCACATTTAGCTTTAGTCGGGAAGATGCCGAGGGCAAATTTCTTCCTGAATACATGGAAAAAGAATTACTTGAACGTAATCCATTTCAATCAATTGATGTCAAAGGTGTTGGAGCTTTAATGGAGATTGGAATTGCCAAGGGTCGAAAGTTGAAACCTGGCATGGAGATTGGTATTTGTGGTGAACATGGAGGGGATCCTGACTCTATAAAGTTCTGTCATGGGGCAAATCTTAGTTATGCAAGTGCATCTCCACACAGAATTCCAATTGCCATTGTAGCTGCAGCTCAGGCAGCAATTCAACAACCAAAAACTAAATCCAAACAGTGATACCTATATTTTAAAACCCACTAAATAAATTGAAACAGCAATGCTACCTCGAATAGATTCTATCAAACAAATAAGACAAAAAATTGGAATTACTCAAAAACACCTTGCTTCATTGACTGGAGTTAGCACATCCATGATTAATCAAATAGAATCTGGAAGGAGTCAGCCAAGTTACAACACTGCCAAAAAAATTTTTGATAGTTTAGGAAACCTGGAAGGAAAATCTTCTTCTCATACTGCTGGAGATTTTTGCAGCAGAGATATTGTACAATTAAAACCCACAGATACTCTACATGATGCAATTAAAAAAATGCACAATCTATCAATTAGTCAGATTCCTGTATTTGAAAACAATGAACCAGTTGGAGTAGTTTCTGAAGATGGAATTATAAAACATTTAGCAGACGTTGGCGAAGCAGAATTAAAAAATGCGCTACTATCTGATACCATGGAATCTGTTCCACCAATAGTTGATTTTGATACTCCTGCAAATGTTTTGGTTCCTTTGATTAGATATTCAAAATGTATTCTGGTTTCAAAAAAATCAAAAATTATAGGAATCATTACTGCATCTGATACCTTGAAGATGATGGAGTGAAATAATTATTTTGAATGAGAGCAAAGTTCTGCAAGAACTCCGTGCAATGACTTTGGATGAATAAAAGTAACTTTGGTTCCTGCGGATCCTGGTCTTATTTTTCCCAAAAATTGAATACCACAAGTTTCCATTCTTGAAACTTCTCCATCAATGTCATCTGTTTCTAAAGCCAAATGGTGAAGCCCTGGTCCTTTTTTTTCTAGGAATTTTTGAATTGGACTAGTGTCTTTTGTAGGCTGCATTAATTCAATTCTTCCATTTTCTAACTGAAGGATGGCAACTTTGACTCCCTCTGATTCAACTGTTTCAAATTCAACATTATCAAGTCCAAAGGCCTCTTGGTAAATTTTTGCAGATTCTTCTACATTGTTTACTGCGATGGCTATATGATCTATTTTCATATTTAATTATCTTATGTTGAATTTTACAGGTTTTTATTTATTTTCGGTAAAAACAACGATCAAAGTTTCTGATCCCAAAAAAATCTCTAAAAAACGAATTAGACGTTTGGTTAATATACGATTATACTTGAGGGTGGTGGTGCAGACGACACTTTTTCTGGCAATGACACTAGGTTTTGCAGGTCTCTTGATTTTTGGATCGGCTGGTCTTGGTTATGCACAGACATTAGAGACTGTAGATGTCGTTGAAAATAAAATGGTCACTTTAATTGGAGAGGGATATGATCCTGATGTAGAAGATCTTGGCTTTTTTTGGGAGCAGATTGACGGCGAACCAATGGTCTTATCCTCATACACAATTCCTAATCCAGAATTTATGGCCCCCGAAGTGGCAAATGGCAGTATCAAAGTTTTAACATTTCAACTAACTGTTACTGATCCACAAGGAGCAAATAGTTCTGATGTTGTTGAAATTATAGTAAATCCTGTCAATCACGTACCAGTAGTTGACGCTGGACGGGATAAAATAATTTTCCCATCCATTAATGCAATTACTTTGGTTGGAAGTGTAGTTGATGCTGATGATGATGCATTAACCTTTGGTTGGGAGCAGACTAGCGGCCCTGAAATAGAACTGGTAAATCCTAATTTGAGATATCTTACAATTGTTTCTCCTTCTGTTGATTTTTCAAACTTTACACCAATGACCTTCAAACTCACTGCTAATGATGGATTTGGGGGCATTGCAAGCGACTCTGCAAGCGTATATCCATACAATGCACTTTTAACAAATGATTTAATATCAATTGACGCTGGTCCTCTTCAAACTGTTAGAGAAGGCGAAACTGTAACACTAGATGTTACTGGCCAAACAAAAAATGGTAAACCCATAACGTATTCATGGGCACAATTAATTGGTACACCAGTCTCCCTAAACTCATATGTTGGTGATAAAGTACAATTCATCGCCCCTGATCTTCCGGATGAAGTTCCTGAATTGCTTTCATTTCAAGTTGTAGGATATTCCGAAGGCAGTGGTTGGGCATCAGACCTTGCAATGGTTAGAGTCTTACCATTTAATGGACCTCCAATTGCTGATGCAGGACCTGATCAAACTGTAAGTCAAAATGTATTTGTAAATCTAGTAGGTAGTGGAACCGACCCAGAAGACACCAAACTAAAGTTCCAATGGTCCCAAAAATCTGGTTCTGATGTAATACTATACCAAAGAAGTTTGGAGGAGGTTTACTTTGTATCTCCATTTATTGAAGGTAATTCTATGGATTTAATTTTTGAACTTAAAGTAACTGACTCTGATGGTAACTTTGATACTGATTCTGCTACAGTTACAGTAAGCAAACAAAATCATCCACCAAATGCAAATGCAGGGCCTGATAGAAGAGTCTTCAGTGAATCTGAAGTAACAATAACAGGTGTAGGAATTGATCCAGATGGTGATGCAATAACTTACTCTTGGAAACAAATTTCCGGTGATAGAGTAGACTTTGATGGTTCTGTTGCGTCCATTTCATTTACTGCACCACAGGTTTCGTCTGGCGATACCAAACGTGTAATATTACAATTAACAGTAACTGACACATTAGGACAAAGTGACTCTGATAAATTGAATCTAATAGTTGTTCCTGAAAACAACAAGCCACGAGTTGATGCAGGTCCAGATCAAGTGGTAAATGAAAATACTTTGGGAAATGTTTTTTGTACTGCCTTTGATGTTGAAAATGATCCATTGTCTTACACATGGACTGCAGCTTCCAGTGATTTCATAATTCACAACCCATCAAGCCCAGGTACTACCTTTATGACGCCAAGTGTGGTTAATTCAAACCAAGTTACTTTAACTTGTAGCGTATCTGATGGAATATTCACAGTATCAGATAGTTTGGTTGTTACGATTCAAAACACATTATCATTACCTATTATAGCAAACGCCGGTCCTGATCAAATTGTAAATGAAAATGTAAAGATAACCTTGGATGCAAGTGCAAGTTATGACCAAGAAAACCAACCAATATCATACATGTGGACTCAATTATCCGGTGAGAGTGTAATAATTGGCTCAACTGATGAGGTAGAGGCTTCATTTAAGAGCCCAACTGTTGCAAATAATGAAATCAAGGTATTGGTATTTGAGTTGAAAGTCTACGATAGTAACGGACGAGAGGCATTTGATAGTGTAGTAATTACAGTTGATCCAGTCAATGCACCACCAACTGCTGAAGCCAGTGCAATTCAAGAATAAATTTAATCATTTTTCTTAGGCCTAATTTTTAAAATTAAAATATAAATTTTCTTTGGGTTAATTTGTTAAATTCCCCAACTTGTTTTATTTGTTGGAATAATTTTTAAAAACGGCGCTTCTTTTTCTTTCCAAGGGTCATCTCGAACCCATTTGAATTTTTTATAAAATAGCTGATAAATCTCACCAAACTCTTCTCCTGTATCTATTACTGTGACTTTTCCTTGTAGACAAATTGCTTTGTGTTCTCCAGATTTATACACATCAATTACCACACTTGCGTTGGAATTTTCTCTTATATTCTGAAACGATCGTGTCTTGTAATCTGTTGCAATCAAAATAGAGTTTTGATAATAAATGAATGATACTGGCTTTACATGGGGAATATTATCATGGCAAGTTGCAAGTCTTGATTCTTCTAATGATTCAAGAAATTGAATCTCTTTTTGGGAAAATTTTAACAATTAAATATCCTTTCTCGAATTTGGGGAATGTTTTTGTACACAAAGTCTCTGACCTTGATTTGGTCTTCTGGTGTTGGTGCTTCTTTTTGAGAACTTAGGATAGCTCCACTCATACCTAGTGCCAATCCCATAATCATTCCATAAACAAACTCTTTTGGATCCTCCACTTTGAGGATTTCTTTGTTCTCTTTAATTTCATCCATATATGCTGGTATAGTTGAAAGTGCCCCGTTAATGGTCTGCTCAAGTATTGTTTCTAGTTCTTCATCGTTCATGTGATAAAGTTAAAATAATTATTAATAAATCTGCACCTTTGGTTTTTTTAAAACTAGGTCTTTTTGGGTTTTCCTAAAATTCCAAAACCTTAATTTTTTCACCAATCTTGATAAAGTAATGAAAACAAGTGTAATTTTTGGAACAATAATTGTGGTATCTGGTCTAATTACATTTCTATTTGTTAATGGAACATTAGAGGTTAATCCCAAAAATCTTGATAAATCCATTCAAAATATTCCTCAAAGCATTCAAGATGTTGGTAAAAATGCAAAAGATTTTGCAACAGACACCACTACAATATTACGCAAAACAATCAATGAATCACTTGAAACAGTTCAGGTAGACCCAGTAGATGCTAAAGATATTGCAGAAATTCCAAACGAAATCTCAGAAAACAATTCGTTAAATCAAAAATCAGTAATTGATAAATCTAAACTAGAAAAAAAAGTTCATCAATTAACCAATCAATACCGTTTACAACATGGTTTGAATTCTTTATCTTGGGACGATAAACTATCAAATGTTGCCAAAAGTCACAGTCAAGATATGGCGCTGAGAAATTATTTTTCACATGACACCCCTGAGGGTAGAGATCCAACAGATAGAGCCACATCAAACGGATACAAATGTGAAAAAACTATTGGGTATCTAATGTATATTGGAATTGCAGAAAATATTTTTCAAAATAACTTGTATCACACTGTATGGTATACTGATGGCATTATCACCTCGTATGATTGGAACTCTTTGGATGATATTGCTCAAAGCACTGTGGATGGATGGATGAATTCCCCAGGACATCGCAAAAATATTCTAACTGAAACCTTTGATAGAGAAGGAATTGGAGTCGAAATTGCCACAAATGACAAGGTGTACATTACTCAGAATTTTTGTTAAATACTAAAATCTGATGGATTTGTTAAAACTGGTGAATTTTAATTCTCCGATAGCTATTGGGATTTTGTTATATCAAATCCGTTATCCTCAAAAACTCCCAAGATTTTTAATCATCAAGATTATCATCAAAACATGTTTTATTTTACCGCAAAAGACGCTAATCTGGTCTTACCTGATGTGATTAAAAAATTTGAAATTGCGCTTGAAAAAAAGAACGAGATTTCAAAACTGGAGCAAGAATTGCAAATGATGCTCAGCACCACAAACCGCTTTGATGAGTATATTCCACTAAAACAAAAACTCAACACTGCAATTACTCAATTTTATATCGCCTCTGAGAATTTAGAGAAAACAGGAGTTGCAATCAAAAGCATTGACCAGGGCCTCCTTGATTTTCCCTCTAAAAGATTTGATGAGGATGTTTGGCTTTGCTGGAAGTACGGGGAAACAGAAATAAAATTTTGGCACGAAAAAGATATTGGCTTTACTGGGAGAAAACCAGTCGAGGTCAGTGATGAATCTCTAGTGTAATGGTTTTATTTTTTTTTGCTCTTTTTTGCAACAACTGTTTCAAGTGGTTTTGCTGATTTCCAAAGCAATGTGCAAAGATTATCAATGTTGCTTATCATGTCTTTGGCATTTGTTGAGAGCGAAAAATCTGTCTCAGAGTTTGAAGATGTTTGATTAGAGTCTGACATTACCATTTGTTTGTCTTTTTGGACTGCAATTCTTCCCTTTGATGGAAGTTTACACACTCTAGTTTCAGTTGCACCAAACCTTTTTACAAATGATATCATTTCCATATCATCAATTTCCACTAACAGCATAACTTTTCCTCCGTTCTTCTCACATGATTTGATTTTTTCTGGAATCACACTGTGATACATTTTAGAGATATCCTCAAGGGTAGTTGCAATGTATACTGTGTCTGTACAATTTTCAATTAATTGCGCAATATCTGAATAAATATTTGCTCTCCCTTGAATTATTCTTAGTGTAGGAATGGTTGTTCCTTGGTTTGTGCTAATCTCGTTATTTATTTTATCAATAATTGCCTCACCTGATTTTCGGATTTTTTTAATCTCTTCTTCCTTTTTCTCTAGTGCTAACTTTAGGGCTTTTTCTGGTTCTACTGCGATACATAATTTTGGGCTAGAAAGGGTGGTTGAAATGATATTTCTATCCACCAGTTTATCTACAGTTCTGTACATTCGTGCCCTATCGATATTTTGATCTTTAGCTAGTGCACTTGCAGTAATTGGCCCTGTTCTTAAAAGACTCAAATAAATTTTTGACTCTAATTCATCAAGATCCAAAGTCGCTTTTAATTCTGTTACAAGTTTTTCTACTTGTTCTTGTGCTGACATCAATTCTGACATCCTCCAAATTTGCTTTCATATTTCCTTGTTTTATGACATAATCCGGCTATTGTGGATAGGTCTGCTTTGTTGTGCTTGATAGTCATCGTTTTCATGATATACTAAATTAATTTGAGAACAAAAGGATCTGTGTGTATTATTTTGTTACTGACAAATATACGCCTAGGAAATTTTAAAAAACTTGAATTTTGAGGTTTTTTATAGATTAATGACATTAAAGGCAATAACTGTAAGTACAATCATTACAACGATGTGTTTAATTCCTGCTACATAAGATCCGGCACCAATCTTTCCTGCGGCCAGACCTCCAAAGATTGCCTCTATAATTGCCATGTTAAACAGTGCAGATTCCATTAAACCTATATCCATATCGGCCAAAGAGCCAAACAATCCTCCGCCGCCTTGATTTCCTCCCTCAATTAAGCTAAGTTGTACTTTTTCAATTTCAGTAAAAAAGCTAGTAACCAACAATACTGCCACTGCTAAAAATACTGCAAAAGATATGTAAATTGTATAAGTGTATGGTGCCAATTGGGACTTTCTGTTTTTCTCAAGGTTTTGCATATCTGAAACATGTTTTTGAATCATCTCTAAATTCTCAGCAATATCTCCTCCAATCTTTAGGGCCATTTCTAAAAGTACAGTTACACGTTTTGAAATTCTCGTTCCTGTAGCTTCTCCAAATTGTGCAAACACCTCATCCATTGGCATTCCCCAACTCATGTTTGCTTTAAGATTTTTTAAAGGTGGTGTCAATGCTCCAAGATTTCTACCTGCAGTCTGCTCTATTGCTTTGATAAGATTAGCTCCACTTTGCACAGAGCTTAGCAGTGCTAAAAGAAATACTGGCATGTGTTTGTCGACACTATCTTTTCTCTGAACCTCCCTTAATTGAAATAATGTTACTGGAACAATTCCTGAAATAACTCCAAAGATTAACCCAACATCTGTAATTGATTCTGATCCTGCTTGTGCCCCTATAATTTGAGTCGACAAGATGACAACTATGGCAGCGACAAGAGAATATGCGCCGATTCTTAAAATTTTGTTGCTTGTAAATGATTTTGAGGGCTTTAGTCCTTTAGGGATATAGTCCTTTGATCTCTTTATTTTTTTTATTTTCTTTTCTTGTGCCATTTTATTACCTCTTTGGAATCATTGTATCCATCATTACCAGCATCATTACCCCACATAGCGGAATCACTGCAAATGTTAGAATATTAATCAAAGTTACCAAATCAAAACCTCCTAGACTTGGACTCATAATTCCCATAATTGAGAGCATTATTACTGCAAGTAATGGAAACACGATTAAAAGAATGGTGTAAATTTCTGCCACTGCCCCAAGTGACTCTGCACTTTTTGCCATGAGCATCTTTTTTTCTTCCAATTGGACTTTGGCTGTTGCATTAAAGTACTCTTTTAGGTCTCCTCCAGATTGAGCCGTAATGATTGCCCCTTCCAATAATTCTGAATATGGACCAGTTGGAGTTCTATGAATTAGGTCAGTAACTGCTGTAATCAAATCCATTCCCATTATATCCAAGTTTCTAACAATAAGTTTTGAATCCTTTACCATCTCTTCTTCAGACTCTTCTCTTGCAATGGCCTTGAATATTCCCTCCAAACTCAAACCACTTGTGGCCAAGGTAGACATGTAACCAATAAAGTGTGGAATTTCCTCCAATAGCTTTGCAGACCTTGACTTTACTCGCATCGTTGGAATAATTTGTAACATTACAAATGTCATTCCTCCAAAAGCTACTGCTGCGCCAATTGGAATAAGAAATTCTAAAATGACTGGTTGAACGTTTACCATTAATGCTACTCCAACTCCAATAATGGCACCACCAATTGCAGAAATCATGCTAAAAAATACCATACTTGTCAGGTATACTTCATAGGGAATTGGCATCATTGATTCTTTGAGCGCTTTTTCTAAGGGTCTGAATTTTGGATGTAAAAATTGGATACGTTCGTTTAATAATTTATAGGCGTAAATGTGGGCAGGACCTACTCTCTCTCTTTCCTTGATCTTTTTTTTTGGTTTGGTAAAGCTCATCCTAAATCAAGATCCTCTTTCTCTCATAGAATCTCTCTGGATTCTCATAATACTCCATGATCATTTCGCTTACTTTTTTATGTTCCCTGATGTTATTTTTAACCATCCATTCCAAGGCAACTCGTCTTTTGGTTAATTCGTAATTAATTTTTTCATCAGTATCTCCATCTCTTTCTTTAATTTTTTCAAACACTACACTCTTTCCGGAAAAATCATGAGAATCAGTCGCGGGATTCCACTTAAAGACAGTGTTTGTTTTTAATTGTCCTGTTTTTTCGTCAATTCCATCAATCTCGGCTACTTGAATAATGCGTCTTGCCGATTTATTACCAACACGAATTTTTAATTGTAGTGTAACAAGGTCCAAACTGTTTGCAATCAAAGCCTTTGGTACATCCATTGGTGCAGACGTTAATCTAGTTAATGTGGCCTCTATAGAGTCTGCATGTATTGATGAAAATCCACCGTGACCTGTGGCCATTGCCTGGAACAAAGTATAAGCTTCTTTACCTCTGGTCTCACCAACAATAATAATATCAGGTCGTTGTCTTAGGGCTGCCCTTAACAAGTCAAATTGATTAATTTCACCCACTTGTGTATCTGTAAATGTTTGCCTTGATACTGCTGGGACCCAATTCTCATGAGGGAGGTTTAGTTCTTGTGTATCCTCAATGCTAACC
>DATKZR010000065.1:0-9360 GCA_035527875.1 Nitrosopumilaceae archaeon
CCATTGGTCCATTGCATTGTAGGTATACCTCCACCAGATGACTTTGTGCTAAATGCTATTTGTTTTACCCAGTCAGCAAAATCATACTCAATTATCTCATGAATTATTAGCTTTTTCCATGGCTCAATTGATATTTCCATACAAGAGAAAATGATTATAAGCTAATTATAATCTTATTTTTTGAATATTATTTGATTTTTTTAAAATTTATTATTTTACTAGTAAATTTAGTTACTATTGATCAATCATCGTTTTTTCCTTCGATTTTTTTAAGCACTTTTCTAATCCTTTCAATCTCTTCTTTTGACGCCTTACCTGTCTGAATATCGATTACTGTTCTAAACCATTCTGCTAAAACAGGATTTTGATAAAGTGTCAATCTATTTTCAACTCTTATCTGAGTTTTTCGATGCCAGGCTCCAATTAAAACTGCAAGTGGAAAATAAATCAAAATGAAAATAACAATAAAAAACCATAACTCTGAAAAAATATTGTTAAGAAATTCTACTCTCTCTATCAGTAACCTATGAAAAATCAAAACAAAATTTCCAAATGCCATAAGAAAAATTAGATAAGTTCCATGACCTAATCGAAAATCAAGCCATCTTCTCCTTACCCAACTTGAATTCATCACGTTTACCTTAATTTTTGTAATTAAATAATATAAGAATAATAATTTTTAAGATGATGTTGTAATTAATTTAAGTAAATTTAATAATTTTTTTTCTCTTTTTCATTAATAAAATTTCAATGACAGTTAAAATCTCTAAAATACTGTAATAATTTAATGAGAATTTTACATATTTGGGATATTGGTGGAGATTCTTACGTTGCGGCAAAATTTCAGCGCCTACTAGGACATGATGTAGATGTTATTAAAACGTCAGGCTTTAATCCCTATGGCCTAGTGGAATTTTATCAAGGAGTAGAATTTAAGCCAAAAATATGGGTTGGAGAGTTTTATCTTTATTCTTTATTCAAATCTAGAAATTATGATTTAATACATATTCATGCATTGTACAAATTGGTTCCGATTCTTCGAAAATTCTACTCACGAAAAAAAATAATTTTGCATTACCACGGAAGTGATTGTAGAATAACTCCTCCTGAAAAAAGAGTAAAAGCAGAAAAAATGTCTAATAAAATATTGTTAAGTACACCTGATTTAATAAAATTTGTACCTGAAGGCGAATATGTCCCAAATCCTATAGATACCAAACTTTTTAATTACAAAAAACCAACATCAACAAAAGCTTTCACCATTTTAGTCAGAGAAAACAAATTGGAGACAATACAAAATTTTTTATCTGAAAATAATCATGATATCAAATTTGATGTAATTTATTCCGGAAAATCTCCTATACCTTATAGAAATATGCCTAATTTATTTTACAAATACGGAACTTACATAGATTTAAAATTTTCATATGATGGAAAAATCATACCTGCTATGAGCAATACTGGTCGACAGGCATTAGCATGTGGATTAAAGATTTTAAATTATGATTTAAAGTATTTAGAAAAATTTCCTGATGAATATCGCCCTGAAAACGTTGTTTCAATACTTGAAAAAATTTATGGTCAACTCTAAAATATTATTTATAATAGTTACCAATATGTATGCCAAACTTCATTTGAAAAAACTTGTCCAATAAAATTAACAAAATTCGAGTAGGTATATTAATTCCTGCACGAAATGAAGAAAAAATTATTTCAGATGCCATAAATGCATTATTAAATCAAGAACTAAAACCAAAAAAAATAGTTGTTGTTAATGATGGATCAAAAGATCATACTAGTAAAATAGCATCTTCTTTAGGTTGTGAAGTTATAGATTTACCAGATGATGGCATTCATGGATTAGATGAGCTAAAAATGGCAAATGTCTATAATGTTGGTTTAGATAAACTGAAAATAAATTTTGA
The DNA here is from genome assembly GCA_035527875.1 of Nitrosopumilaceae archaeon. Taxonomy (GTDB): domain Archaea; phylum Thermoproteota; class Nitrososphaeria; order Nitrososphaerales; family Nitrosopumilaceae; genus Nitrosomaritimum. The sequence continues at coordinate 1,926 of DATKZR010000065.1, forward strand.
TTATATTATGGAATTAAATGCCGATCATATACTTCCTTCAAATTATATCTCTGAAATTGTAAACCTAATGGAAAAAAATTCAAACCTTGTTATTTGCTCAGGAAAAATAGAAAACGAGGAATTTCAAAACCCCGAAATTCCAAGGGGTTCAGGTCGCTTGTTTAAATTTTCATTTTACCAGCAAATAGGTATGACCTGGCCAAAAAAATATGGAGCAGAATCATACTTTGTTTTTAAAGCATGGGAGTTGGGGTGCGAAACATGCGTTTTTGATATTTTAACGAAAGCACGAAAAACAGGAAGTAATTATTCTCCTTCAACATTTGTAAATATCGGTAAAGCATGCAAAGCTTTAGGATATAATCCATTATATGCACTTGGAACTTTTGTAAGGAGGAGCATGATTTTTCGTAATAGGAAAATTTTCTTTTGGTGTTTAAGGGGATGGTTTAGCAAAGTAGATCTTTATGATAATAATTTAAGAAGTTTTGTCAACAAAAACCAGAAAAACCAAATTCTTAATATTATTAAAAAATATGTCCAAAGAAAATGATTTTTAATATTTCTCTACAATAAAGATTCTTCTAGGCAGAATATTTTGGCAGATTACAGTGTAAATTCAGAATTTATTATTTGGAGCACTTTATTACGATCAAATCATTTAAATTAAATTACTTCATATTTTTTAAAAACTTTCTTCAAATAATGGTAACTTATACAATAAAATGATGATAATAGAAATTCTCGTCTGTGAAAAAAATGAAGAGTAAAAAAATTTTACATATTTGGGATACTGCTGGAGTTGGTTCAATATTAGCTAAATATCAACGAAAATTAGGCCATCAAGTAAAGGTTGTAACTGCAAAACATCTTGATCCTCTTAATATTACAAGATTTTATGGAAACGAGTTGTGGGAAATGAACAAAAAATTTTTTGGGATGAAATTATTATTAGAATCCAGAAAATTTGATATCGTTCATGTTCATTCTGGATTAAGAATAGGAAAACAAGTAAAAAGAATTTTTAACAAACCCATTTTAATTCATTATCATGGTTCTGATGTAAGATTATTTCCATTAGAGGAAAGAAGGAAACATGAAAAATTCTATGATAAAATTCTGGTGGCCACTCCTGATCTAATAAATTTTAAATATATTAAGAAGCCAACATACTTACCTAATCCTATTGACACAGATCTGTTTACAAAAATAGAAATTCCTTCAAATAATAAAGGGGTAATTAGTTTAAAGAAAGGACAAACAATAGAAAGTATAAAAAAATCACTCGAGGAGCATGGAATACAAATAGATCTAGAAATTCTGGAACAAACTCAAAGAAAATCATTCTTAGAATTTAAAAAATTTAGACAAAATTATGAATATTATTTAGATTTGCCGTTTGTTAATAATGAAGAAATTAAAGCACATTCTTTAACTGGTTTACAGTCAATGGCCATGGGACAAAAAGTAATTGATTTTGATTTTATCATAAAAGAAGAATTACCAGAACAACACAAACCTGAAAACGTAGTTAAAGAACTGAATAAAATATATGAAGAATTACTTCAATAAAGAATACACATCACTAATAAAAAAAGTTTATGTTAAAAAAATAGATTTGATATTATCCTTTATTTTCTCCTAACAATTTAATATCTAACTTCCTTAAGACTCTTAATGAATTACAAAAATGTAGTTGTTGGATTAGGCGAAATTGGAAAACCAATTTTAAAATTAATTTCAAAAAACCAAGTTTGTGTAGGTTACGATATAAATCCCAATTTGATGAACCAAACTAAATTCAATAAATACATTAATCTAAAAACTTCTTTTCTTCATGTTTGTATTCCATTCAACAAAAATTTCATGAATAATGTTATTTCTTTACGCAAAAAATTTGACCCTCAAATTCTTGTCATTCATAGTACAGTAAGTCCATATACCACTAAAAAATTACAAAAAAAAGTATCAATTCCAGTAATATATAGTGCTACTAGAGGAATACACAAAAGAATGCTTAAAGATATTAAAAAATATACTAAATTTTATGCATTAGAAAAAAATGTACGACGAGAAAAATGGGCCTCTAATGAATATGTAAAACTTCTGAGAAAATGTAAAGTTAAAACAAAAAGAATGTCTGATCCGATTACCTTAGAATTAGCAAAGATAGTTGTCGATACGACCTATTATGGCTGGTTAATTAATTATGCACAATTAAGCAATATTGTGGCAAAAAAACATCATGTTGATTATGATGAAATGTGGGAATTTTCTGATGAAATTCATAAATTTCTTGGCAATAGGCCAAAAATGTTTCCAGGCTTTATTGGAGGACATTGCGTTATTCCAAACCTTCCACTGGTTGATGAGGAAGTTTTCTATCAAATTGATAAAATCAATAATATGTATGCAAAAAAAGTAAAAAATTCAAAATTAATCGCAAAAAAATATGTTAAAGGAACACAATCCTATACAAGGTAACAATAGTAACTTGGTTCATTTTAAATATACCCAAAGAATTTTTTTAAATTGAATTGGATAATTCCCAAACTAAAATTTATTCTTCATTACGAACAGTGAAATGGAAAGATAACAAAGTGGTAATGATTGATCAGACAAAATTACCTAATGAACTTGTATTTGTAGAATATAGTGATTATAACCAAGTTGCTGATGCAATCAAAACTCTTGTAGTGCGAGGGGCACCGGCGATTGGGGTATCTGGTGCATTTGGATTGGCACTAGCCGCATTGCAAAGTAAAGGTACAACAAAAGAAGAACTAATTTTAGATTTAGAAAAAGCGAAAAAAATACTCTATGAAACAAGACCAACTGCCGTAAATCTAGGTTGGGGACTAGAACAAATCATGAAGGTAGCGAAGGTCGGAACATCAGTTGACCAAATTAAGAAATCTATTATTAATGAAGCAAAAAAAATGGCAGAAGATGATATTAAAATTAACAAAACTATGGGAAAAAATGGTTCTGTCCTATTTGAAAACAATGACACTATAATGACTCATTGTAATGCAGGAGCACTAGCTACTGTTGCATATGGAACTGCGTTGGGAGTGATTCGAGCGACTAGGGAAAGTGGAAAAAATGTTAAAGTAATTGCAACTGAAACACGACCAATACAACAAGGCTCCAGATTAACTGCATTTGAGCTAAAACATGATGGATTTGATGTTAGTCTTATTCCAGATACGGCAGTAGGTTACAGCATGGCAAATGGTCTGGTCAACAAGGTTGTAGTTGGTGCTGACAGAATCGTAAGGACAGGCCATGTTTTTAACAAAATTGGTACCTACCAGGTAGCCACAATGGCAAAACAACACGGAATTCCATTTTATGTGGCAGCGCCATTATCTACATTTGATATGAAAACTGATGCAAAGGACGTAATAATTGAGATGCGTAAAGGATCTGAAGTAACAGGTATTGGAGACAAAAAAACAGCACCTGATGGAATAGGCGTGATAAATCCTGCATTTGATATGACTCCCCCTGAACTAATTACAGGAATCATTACTGAAAAAGGAGTCATAAAAGCACCATATGAGGAATCTATTAAAAAATTATTTGAAGCTAATTAATAGAAAGTTTTTATTGTTTTTTAAACTGCAATTTACATTATGAGTACCGTCTCAGCATCAGCTATTGAGGATTCTTTGAAACTATGCATGGATCCGGAAGTTCCACTAAACATTGTTGAGATGGGTTTGATTTATGGAATTGATGTTACAGAAAACAATGATGTTAATATTAAAATGACAATGACTACCCAGGGTTGTCCATTACATGAGACTCTGGTGCAAGACGCTACAAGATATGTAAAAAAAGTTCCAGGAGTAAATAACGTCAAAGTAGACATTGTATGGGAGCCTCCATGGTCGATGGATAAAATGTCAGAAGAGGCCAAAATTAAAATCAAGAATATGGGATCTGGATTGAGTACTCCTGCACCAATAAACTATGAGACTGCATTGCCTCAGGGTGTTGGTAAACTTGTAAAACAAGAAGATGGTTCAATGGTCTTAGCTAATGAGCATGATCAAGGGTTTATGGTAAACCAAGCAATCGTTGACTTTTGGAAATCTTGTAATGGCCAACGCAAGGTTACTGAGCTAGTTGAGGTGTTTGCACAACAAACTGGACTACAAAGAAAGCAAGTAGAAAAAGAGGTAATGCAACTTTTACAACAACTCAGAGACGGTGGGTTAATTGCAATTGCAGGTCAACCAGACACTCCAAACGTTGAATTTAGAAAATAATTTTAAAAAATATAATTTGAATTTGCACCATCAAAATTAATTGTAACACCTGAAAGATATTTTATATTATTTTGTATAATTGATTTAACAAAATTTCCAATCTCTTCAGGCTCTCCGAGTCTTCCCATAGGAAGAGTTTTTACGAATTCATCTACATTTTCAATCAACTCTTTAGTTCGATCCGTATTGATTGGACCTGGCGCAATATTGATACAACTGATATTTTTTTTTGCATAATCTTTACTTAGAATTTTAAAAACTTCACTAAATGCTGCACGATAAGCAGAAGAAATAATTAATTTTGAATTAGGTTCTTTGATTACACTAGAGCTAATCAAAAAAATATATCCTCCTTGATTTATTTTGATTTTCTGTAGAATTAGACAAAATCCTAGAAACAATTGATTGTGGTACTTGTTCCAGTCATCCTCAGTAACCTCAAAAAATTCCTTTGCCGTAGGACCGCCTGTATTAAGAACTAGAATATCTATCTCCTTATGAACATCTAAAAATTTTTTCACACTCTCAAGATTTGAAGTATCAATATCCTTCTTTGAAGCTGCAAAAACCTCACAATTAAGGGATTTTAGGGAATCTGAAATTGCTTTTCCTATCCCTCGTGAACCTCCAAGAACTATTGCCCTAGTCATGCTATTTGATTTAACATTTCGATGATTAAATTTCTTTAGTGAGCAAATTTAATTAAAAATTTTTCAATACTTAGATTTCTTGTTCATTTTTTCTATTTAAGAAAAATTAGGAATGAAAATGACTTTCCTAGGAGATTTCTGCATTAAAAATACATTGTTTTTCCTTAATTTGAGTTGTAATAACATTTTTTACATTTTCAAATTTCAAATATATTTTCTCATAAGGATGAATAAAATTATGTTTAGCTAAATTATTTGGAATCTCTACTGGAAAAAAATCAATATTTAACATATTTTTTTTTGGATAATTTAGAAGATGTTTAATAACCTTTTGAATATCTAGTGGTTTAACATGTAGTAATACCTCAGAGCCAAAAACTAGATCAAATTTTTCTTTGTATTTAAAATCCAGAATAGTACTAACATGAAAATCCACATCAAAAGAACTACAATTTTTTTTGCATTTTGAATTTGATGAGGAGATAGATCAAATGCAACGTATTTTTTAACAGGAAAATTTTCTAGAATGAGTTTAGTCATTCTTCCAAAACCACAACCAAATTCCAAAACACTTTCAAAAGATAATTCTCTCAAAACATTTAGAAAAACTTTTTCCTGTAATTTAAAAAACTCTGAATATTCAAATTCATCTTGATATTCTTTACCTGTTTCATACCAATATTGGTAAGGTTTGTAAGTATTAATTTTAGATTTGAATTTCCTATACAAACTAAAATCCATATTGTATCGTAATATAAAAAAACGAAGGTTAACTTAAGTTCTTTATCAAATTTTTTGGATATACTGAGTCATTTTTTTGTCCTATTTTTAATTTCATTATCAATTGATTCAAAATATTTACTGGTAATTTTCACAATTTTTTTGAGTTTTAATTCTCTCTTTAGAAGATTAATTTTAAATAGACGTTTTTCATTAATTAAATTTCTTTAATTTCTGTAATTGTTGCCAGAACTGAATCCATCCTTACTATTGCTTTTTTTTCATCCCATCCTAATGCTACATACCAGTCACCAGCATCAGAGTGATATTTTGTCTCTAGCGTCTTGATATTTTCTGGTTTTAGGTTGTATTTTTTTGCAATCCCAGATACTGCAAGAGCTATGGCGTCTCTTTCCTTTTCAAGCCTTCTTTTCATAAGACCTATTCCTGGAGTCATAAGTTCAGTAATTTTTCTAGGCTAATATAGTTAATTCAAAAAATTACCCACAAGGCACATTTCTTCAAATTAGATAATTTACAATATTTCAAATAACCCAATATAAAAGAAATAACACATGAGCCTAATCCACAAATTATCAAATCTCCAATTTACAAAACCAAACAATCTCCTTTCTATTGCATCAGTTCTTGCAGTTATTGGCCCTGTAGTAATTTTATCTGCAGGAGTATGGGATGCAATATCTCATTTGCAAGCAGAACCAGAATTTTTTTGGACCATCCAGCACATTTCAGTTTATACTGGTGTATCCATGATTACCAGTGCAGGAATCATTGGTATCATTCTTTTAGTTAGAAATTCTGTTAAAGGAATTTTAAAAAAAGGAATTCAACTCGTAATTATAGGTTCTATAATTCAGCTTGTCTCAGGATTTGGAGATTCCCTTTCTCATGAAGTTTATGGCATTGATGGTTTAATCTCTTGGTCACATCAACCATTAGAATTTGGTATTGTTTTGGCAGCCCTTGGAGGGTTTCTTATAATGAAAAGCAGGCAGCATACCAAACTAAAGATATTTTTACCATTTTCAATAATTGCACTTTTACTTTTAACCAGCTGGCTGGGATTTAATGTATTTTTAATATTTGGTCATGTAATTCAATGCATTCCTATTTATGATATATTCTCATCAGGCTGCTCTATTCTATAGCCTCTTAGTTTGAAGTATGACACTATTACTATCATTAATCCACCAACCAGTGTAACTATTCCTGGCAACATCAGCTCTTTAGTATTTGTATCACCAAATTCAACTTCTAGAATCATATTTTCATCTGCAAGATTTGTAATCTTGGCAACGTGTGTTCCACTTTGCTCAAAATCAAAATAACCAACAGACATTTTGGTTTTAACTATTTTATCTGAGATTACATTATGGTTCTGATCTAAAATTTGCACAAATACTTGCTCTCCTACAAACTCGGGCATGAAAATCTTGTAATATCCTATATCTTTACCTTCAAAATACATCTCAATTTCAGCAGAATCAGATGGCTTTATGGAAAAATCCCCCAAAATTTTATCTCCTCCATAGAAAACAACAGCTAACCAAACCATTCCTAGTATTGTCAATCCAATGCCTATCTTGAACCATGATGGTCTCAATTCACAGTCTTGGAAATTAATCACCTAATAAGATAATCTAAAGGGCTCGGAGGGCTTCGATCCCTCGACCTAGCGGTTCGAAGCCGCTCGCACTATCCAGACTGTGCAACGAGTCCAAACAATTAAGAATTTAACAGGCCTAAATATCTGTCTAGACACTTTGA
>DATKZR010000066.1:0-2818 GCA_035527875.1 Nitrosopumilaceae archaeon
CTCCAATAACCAACTGACAAGATTTATGAAAATATTTTTCAATATTTTTGAAATTCCGTATGCTGAGAAAAGAAAAAGGTATGAAAATGATATTTTACACTGGGTTTTTGAAATCCGAAGATAAATTTTAACAAAGGAAAATACCATGAACAAAAAAGATTTTTTAGCTGAATTGACACTCATAAGACAAGATTACAAAAAAGCAAAAGAAGATTTGTATCTGAAGTTTGCTGAAGAGAATAACCCGTACAAGATTGGTGATATAGTCGAAGACCACTATCACATTATTAAAATCCGAAAAATTAAGCATCGTTTTCCTGACGCAAGAGCAATTTTTAATGACGGATCGGATTTCCCAACAACGACTTATATCGGCACAGAACTGAATTTGGAACTTTCCCCGAAGCGGATTCAAAAAAATATCTATATGTGTTTGTGCAACATCAAACGAAAGTTGAACTAATGGTTTACATGGGAAGTAAACGTAGATTAGCAAAGTATCTTTTACCTATTATCTTAAAGGATGCTTCTCCTGGACAAGTGTACATTGAACCCTTTGTTGGCGGTGCTAATCTAATCTGTGAAGTACCTGATACTTTTGTACGTATAGGTTATGATTTTTTTAAACCTTTGATAGCTTTACTTAGAGCTGTACGTGATGGATGGGTACCTCCTGATAAGTACTTGACGAGAGAAGAATATTATAACGTAAAAAATAACAAAGATAAGTTTTCTTTATATTATTATGCTTTCATAGGTTTTTGTAGTTTTAAATCAAAATATTGGGCGGGATACCCTTTTGATAAACAAGGGTCAAACTATTTTGGTCGGAGTAGTCGCAATCTTTATAAACAAGCACCAAAGTTAAAAGGCATTACCTTTAATTTTAGAGATTATACTACATTATCAATCCCTGGTGGATCAATTGTATATTGTGATCCTCCATATCAAAATACATGTAAATATAAAAAAGATATTGATCACACCCATTTTTGGAATTGGTGCAGAAAAATATCAAAAACATCTAAAGTTTTTATAAGTAGTTATGAGGCTCCCGAAGATTTTAAGTGTATATATGAAAAAGAGTTACATGATACAATGAGTAATAAAAAGTCTAAGATAGTCAAAGTTGAGAAACTTTTTGTAAAGGGATAATATGAAATTCAGAAAAATACAACGTAAACCTTTTCTGTATTGCCAAGAGCAGCAACACCCAGCATTATTCCTTACAATGCGTACGGGCAAGTGTTTCATTACATTAAAGGATATTGAGTACCAGGAAGCGTTCCCAGCACTCATATGTGTGCCTTTGTCAACAATCTATGGGTGGGTTCAAGACCTCGAAAAACTCGGTTACGGTGAAGAGGACTATACTGTATTAATTGGTACAAAAGAAAACAAAGCCAAAGAATTCCCTGATCTTGCTGAAAAGAAGTTTATCTTAACAAATAAGGAATTTTTTATATCTATTCCTTCTTTAATCAAGAAGTTAAACTTTAAAGCGGTTGTAGTAGATGAATCAACATGCCTAAAGAACTACAAAACAAGGATTTATAAATTCTTCACGAAGAATTTTCGCGATACAGAGCGACGTTACATTTTAACAGGGACATCTATGACAGGATCCGTTTTGGACATCTACGGCCAAATGCAGTTTTTGGATCCTACATTTTTCAATTGTAAAACTTTTTGGGACTTCCAGAATAAATTTTTCATAGAATTATACCCACATCATTTTGTGCTGAAACCGCACTTATCAGAATCATTTTACAAGCGGTTATCTGAGCGGTGCTGTTTCGTTACATTAAGTGACGTACGTAAATCAATCGGAAAGAAAGATTTAGAGATAAACCGTACAGTAAGAACGTTTGAACTATCAGAGGAAATGCAGGAAATCTATAAAAAACTTAAAGAAGATTTCCTCGTCTCATATGAAGACAATATTCTCTTCGGATTCAATCATTTTTTGCAATAGCTGGTTTATTTACGTAAATTATGTAGTGGATATCTGACAATCAATCCAGAAACTAAGGAAACGAAATTTATTGATCCTATGAAATATCATGTATTAATGAATATACTAAAAAATGAAATTCCAGATTACAAAGTAATAATCCTTTGTAATTTTTATGATGAAATTAATCAAATAAAATATCAGTTTGACAAAAGGAAATTAAAGTACGGTGTAATCACAGGTAAAACAGCACCAATTGACAGAGGGAAAGTAATGAACGATTTTCAAACCGGAAAGATTCAATACGTTATTGGCAATTCAACCTGTTTAAAATTCGGTGTTACGCTTTCGGTAGCGGATTTACTCATTGAATTTTCTTCAATCCTTGGTGCCGAAACCAGAGAGCAAGTAGAATTTCGAGGCACTGATATTTACAAAGATAATTCAATGGACATTCTTCATTTGATTGCTGATAAATCAATTGAAACATTTTTTTATAAAAAAGCAGGAAAACAAATTTCAAATAAAAAATTACAAGAGGAATTATTAACATTTTTGAAAGAAGAGGAGTAATAAGAAAATGTTTAAGAGAATACTATCATTTGATACAGGTCATAACATAGGATGGTCTATAATAGATTTAGATGATGAGAAACAAACTATTAGATTGGTAGATTACGGTTGTATAAAAATACCAAGTAATCAAACTATTGAAAAATTTTGTGCTTTAACAAGTTACAAAATTAAGTTCTTAGAATTACCATATATCAATAAATGTCGAATAGAAATACCAGTTTTTGAACAATCAAAACGCGGTATAATAGCAGCCAAAACCGGTGACTTGTTGGAAATACATGCAAGTGC
>DATKZR010000067.1:0-2936 GCA_035527875.1 Nitrosopumilaceae archaeon
ATACGCACCTGAAGCGTCAATGGATGCATGGCAAAAAACTATAGAATTTTTAGAAATGAATTTAAAATAAAATTATTTTGTTAGGGGCAAAAATGGGCCCACGGGGATTCACCTTCCAAATTGGGGATAATAATGGACACAGATAGGCGTGAGAATTATGTTGGATTCATTGCAGTAGCACGATCTTTTGCTTTTTGATCCACTAAAGCATCAACGTATTGACCTGGCTGTGCATTACACTCACCAATGTTAACTGAAAAACCATCCAAGGTTTCTCCAATACACCCATCATCTGTAACTGCTATTACCTTGACTAGTTCCATATTCTCTTCTGGTGCAGTAAAGAACAACATGTATGCTACTAAAGAGAGTCCAACAGTTGCAAGAATACTAGATATTATTAACAGTGATTTTTTATCTGAGGATTTTTTTGGCTTTTTGTTGAAAGATGACATGTTATAGATTTCGTATTTTGGCTATAAATGTCAAAAGACAACTTTCATTTACGATTTTTATTAATGAATGCCAGATAGGAAAAATGTACATGCAATTATATGTTAAATTTGAATTATAATTTCATGACTGATAATGAGTTTGAAATAACTTCTGAAGAATTGTACAGTATACTCCAAAAGAAAGAATCCTTACTTTTGTTTGATTTGAGAGTACAAGATGTTTACAAAGAAGGACACATCAATGGCTCTGTCAATGCAATTTGTGATACTACGACTAAAGATACGTTGATGCCCAAGATTCCAAAGAATGTAAAACTTGTTTTAATTGATGATGATGGTGTAATGTCCAAAGAAACTGCAAAGATGATGCGTTCATTCGGATTAGATGCTCATTATTTGAAAGGTGGGATGAAAACCTGGGCCAATGAACTGGTAAAGGGCAGTCCTCCTACTGCCGTAAATCCCAATGACCTATCAAAGAAACTACAGGATCCGAATGTGTATTTGTTGGATGTACGAGATTCTGATGAATTTTCTGATTATTCTATTCCTGGTAGTACAAACATTCCACTTTCAGAATTATTCAAACCTGAAAATATTTCCAAAATTCCACAAGACAAAGAAATTGTTACTATTTGTCCATATGGAAACATGGCAACAATTGCAACTTTTGTTCTTGCAAGAAATGGGATTAATGCCCGTATTCTAGAAGATGGGCTTGCTGGTTGGAGCCAAGTTCTAAATTCAGTAAACGCTGAGGTGAATCCTACCGTAATTCAAATAGAAAAAATTGGCAAAGGCTGTCTATCTCATGTTATAATATCTAAAAATGATGCAGTAGTTATTGATCCTCTTTATCCTGCTGAAAAATATTTGGAGGTTGTAAAACAAAGTGGTGCTAAAATCACTCACATAATAGATACACATCAGCACGCAGATCATGTTTCGGCAGCACAACAATTGGCAAATCTTACTGGTGCACCAATGTATGAGAGTAAACTTGAGATGTGGAATAGATCGGCTAATTTTCTCGATGATGGTCAACAAATAATATTTGGTAATTCAAAACTTCGAGTAATTCATACTCCTGGACATACACCTGGAAGTCTGTCATATGTTGTTGATCAAAAATATGTCTTCACTGGTGATATACTATTCATTGAAAGTATCGGAAGACCTGATCTTAGAGATAAGGCTGAAGAGTTTGCAGCTCAACTTTATGATTCATTGCATAATAAATTGTTAAAACTTCCATTAGATACGATTGTATTTCCATCTCACCATGGAGCGTCTGTAACTCCAGTAAATGGGGTATTTTCAACTACCATAGAAAATACAAAAGAACAAAAAATTTTAAATTTATCTAAAGAAGATTTTGTAAAACAAGTCGTCAGTGTCACGATTCCACGACCCATGAATTACCAAAAAATAATTCAGATAAACAAAGGGACCATCCCCTTAATTCAATCTGAAATTCCTGATTTAGAATTGGGGCCCAACAGATGTAGTATCACATGAGCATAGATTTTCCATTGGCTATTTTAGAAATTATAACCAGTTTTAGAATTAATTTCTAAACTTTACCAGATATACTCTGACATGTGCAATTTTAAATCCGCCAAAAGGACTTGATGTTGTAGTTCAATACTCTTCATGGTTCAAATCTGGCACGGCTTGAACCATTATTGGGAACAAAAATGGGCCCACGGGGATTCACCCACCAAATTGGGGATGAAATGAGACGCATAATGTATCAATGCCTAACTTCAGAATTAATAATCATCTTTAGAACTAAATAAGAAACACATCTTCATTTTTGTGTGAATAATAAGAAAATTATGGTTTGTTTAGATGGATCAAAGAATTCTCTACGAGGATTAGATAAGGCAATTTTGTTTGCAAACCAATCAGATGCTACGATTATTGGCGTTCATAGTGATACAAGCTTTAGTGCATTTTCTGCTGTTCGTGCACCTATCCTCCCAGAGAAAAGGTGGAAAAAAAATGTGAGAAAAATAATACAGGTTGCAATGAAAAAAGTGGAGAAATACAATATTGAATTTCAAGGAATTGTTATTGGAGGTCATTCTTCAGGTATTGATTTAACCACATTTGCTAATAATCCAGCAAACAAGATTGATCAAATTGTTATAGGGTCAAGAGGAATGGGATTTCCAAAAGAGTTATTTTTTGGAAGTACATCCAATTTTATCTTACACAAAGCCAATGCTCCAGTAATGGTAGTAAAATAAACAAACTGGACATCCTTCCCAAAAAATAATTTAAAATTCTCAATTGAGATTCAAATCTGTAGAGGTCCGAACCATAATTGGGGATGAAAATGGGCCCACGGGGATTTGAACCCCGGATCTTCGCCGTGTAAGGGCGACGTCATAACCGACCTGGACTATGAGCCCAGTGATTTACCTTTTTAAAAACCATTTAAACTTTGAGACAATCCAAAATCTAAAAAGTCTATTA
>DATKZR010000068.1:0-8157 GCA_035527875.1 Nitrosopumilaceae archaeon
GATAGAGATTTTGCAATTAAAATTGCCGCACATGATGTATCAAAGGATACACCAGTTGAGAAAATTGCATCATATCCATTACAAACTATAAAATCCAGTGATTCCATTTTAGCTGCAGCAGAGGTAATGTCAGATAAAAAAATCCGTAAACTTGTAGTAACTGAAGAAGGAAAAATTGTTGGAATTATTACATCAACTGACCTAGTTAACAAACTTGCCTCAAAAGGATAGAATTTAAAAAATTCCTAAAAATATTCCTCATGAATGTAGCACCACTTCCATGATTTATCAGGAATAGCCTGCATTACTGGATGCCCTGTTTCTTTGAAATGCTTTGTTGCATGTTGTCCAACTGATGAATCGCAACAACCTACATGACCACAAGTTAAACACATTCGAATTGCAACTGTTGGCATGTGATCTTTTTGACATTGTTCACATTCTTGTGTATTTGGAGTGGACTTTCTTTCTTGAGAAAAATGTTCACATTGTTTCATGTCAAATTATTCAACTCAAATCCAACCTAGTATTTTTTTAGAGTGTCCTTGTACCGTTTTATGGATTCAATTATTACTTTTTTTGCTTGTTTTGATGATTCCCAGCCAATAATTTCAACTTTTTTTCCTTCCAAATCTTTGTACACTTGAAAAAAATGGGCAATTTCAGAACGATTGTGATCCTCAATATTTGTAATGTCTGTAGTGTGAAGATATCTCGGATCATTTGTTGCAACACAGATAATTTTGTCATCAATTTCCCCGTCATCTTTCATCCTCAAAAGTCCTATTGGTCGTGCCTCAATTAGTATTCCAGGATAGGTCGGATTTGTTACAAGAACTAGTGCATCAAGTGGGTCTCCATCTTCTGATAAAGTCTGAGGAACGATACCATAGTCACCGGGATAGTGAAATGGAGAAAACAATACTCGGTCTAATTTTATCATGTTGTGCTTTTTGTCATATTCGTACTTGTTCATAGAGCCCTTTGGAATCTCTACTATTACATTGATGATTTCAGGAATATCGATTCCCGTCTCAATATCGTGCCAAAAGTTCTTGCTCATTTTCTTATGTCTAACAAATTGCTCTCATTATATGAATTATAACCAATAATAGTAAAATCCTAAAAATTGGAAATGATGTTTTATCCCGTTTATTGTGATTTATCTATGAGAGTAGAGAAAGAACCTAAGTACTAGATTTTTTCATCACTGTTTGGTATAACTTTGAAAATGTTTACAGTGTATTGGCCTTGAAAGACATTTGTAGCCTCTCCTGTGTTTGTATCTACATTTCGGATTCTAAACTTGTATTCAAAGGAACCATCTCCTAAGACATCTACTTGCGCAAAGTGAACAGGATCCTCACCTTTGAAGATTTGGATAATCACGGGATATCTTTCAACAAATTCTGATGCTTGTCCTCGAACTGCTCCCCAAGGAAATGTATTATCTTCAGGTATACTCATTAAAACAACTGATTTTTTGAGGCTGATCTTATCATTTATTGGAGTAATAGTTGTTGTATCTTCTGCTATTGCATTAGTAGGATAAAGCAGAACCACAAGGGTGAACATTATAGATGCAAATAGACCCAAATGCAGTGTTTTCATTACAAATTTTAGGTTGTACTATCCCTTAAAAAATTTATTACCAAATTGTACTCGTAGGGGTAAAAAATTCACCCTTTAATTTGAAAAATCTTTTAATTTTGATTGAAAATTACCAAAAATTGATTTGGAGCATTTTCAATTAGCATTCATTTTTTAATAGTTGGAATTTAACACCGTAAGATGGCAGGTTATAAACTCGGAGAGTGGGATTTGACAGGAATTTCAAAAAATCCAAAAAGTCTAGAATTTCAAAAAAAGATAATCCAGATTCGAAATCTTTCAAACAAGTTTGAAAAAAACAAATCTAAACTTGAGCCCAAAATTTCATCAAAAAATTTTATGAAAATCCTTCAAGATCTTGAGGGTATTTCTGAGAAAATGAGCTTAATTGGAGGTTACGCATCTTTATCATATTCTGCCAATACCCAATCAGATGAGGCAACATCGCTTATGACGATGATGTCAAAGTTAAGTTCAGATATTTCTAACAAAATACTATTTTTTGATTTATGGTGGAAAACTCAAATTGATGAAAAAAATGCAAATAGACTGATTAAAGAATCTGGCGAACTTTCTGAGTATCTCAAACATAAACGACTAGTTGCCAAATACTCTCTAAGTGAACCTGAAGAGAAAATAATCAATACCCTTGATGTTACTGGAATTTCTGCACTAGTAAAATTGTATGACAAAATAACAAATGCTTACAAATACAAAATGAAGGTGGGAAATAAAACCAAAGTTTTGACTCGTGAGGAACTAACAAATTTTGTAAGAAGCACCAATGCAAAAACAAGAGAAGGAGCATACAAAACGTTGCTTACAAAATATTATGAAAACAAGGGGGTGATTGGAGAAATTTATCAAAACATTGTGCTAAACTGGAAGCATGAGGGAATCGATATTCGAGGATATAAAAGTCCAATATCGATGAGAAACATCGGCAATGATGTAGATGATGAAACTATAGAATCTCTTTTACAAGTTTGTAGAAAAAACTCCTTTGTGTTTCAAAAGTTTTTTATTCAAAAGGCAAAGATGCTAAAAATGAAAAAACTTCGAAGATATGATCTATATGCACCTGCTGCCTCCAACATTAAAGAAAAAAATTATACATACGACCAGTCAGTAAAACTTGTTTTTGATTCACTAGGTAAATTCAGCTCAAAACTTGAAAAATTCGCAAAAAAGGTATTTGATGAAAAGCATATTGATTCATCCATACGACCAGGAAAACGAGATGGTGCCTTTTGCAGTACACTAACCCCAAAAATCACACCATTTGTTTTAGTTAATTTTACAGGAAAATCAAGAGACGTATTTACATTGGCCCATGAGTTAGGTCATGCAGTACATAGTCAAGCTGCCCAAGATAGATCAATTTTAACTCAGGATGCCCCACTACCACTTGCTGAGACTGCATCTACTTTTTCAGAATTGCTATTGTATGACAATATTTCAAATGAAATTACTGACAACCAAAAGAAGATTATTTTATCAGAAAAAATTGATGATTTGTATGCCACTATTATGAGACAGTCATTTTTTACGATTTTTGAAAAAGATGCTCATTCACTAATCGGTCAGGGCACAACCATTGATGAAATTTCAAAAACATACTTGAAAAATCTGCAAGAGCAATTTGGCAATTCAATTACTATAACAGATGATTTTGCAATAGAATGGAGTTGTATCCCACATTTTTACCACTCACCATTTTACTGCTATGCATACTCTTTTGGGAATCTACTAGCATTATCATTGTTTCAAAGATATAAAAAAGAGGGAAAAGATTTTGCACCAGATTATCTAGATATACTGTCAGCTGGTGGCTCAAAAAAACCAGAAATTTTGTTAGCTGAGCATGGCATTGATATTAGGTCACCAAAATTTTGGCAAGAAGGATTTGATTACATTAAAACTCAAGTAAAGGAATTAGAATCACTAAACTAGTAAATTTAATGGGGCTGACAGCCCAACGCATGGGCTGCCAGCTTGTCCCCCGAACGGTTTGAATTCGATGTCATCATCAAAACAATATTCAATGGATTTAAACCTTTGAAAATAGATTATTTCAAATCTTGTTTTTTTGGTTTTATTTTTCGTACTGTGCCACCTAAAATTCCAATCGTGAGTCCAAGTTGGTAAAGAAAATACAAAAAAACTTCAAAGGTGCTTGGGGTAAGATCAGTAAATCTGCTAAGCCCAGTCAATAATAAAATTAAAAGACTGAAAAAAAGTACAAATCCTTTGGCGGTTCCACTAATATGAGTCATTTTTAGTAAAACCAAAGTCATAACAGTCACAGAAATTGCCAATACTGCCAAAAATCCTGTATTGATTCCAAGTATAAGAAAAACTATCGATGCTACCTCTCCTGAACTTGTAGCTTGTGAAATTGAGGAAAGATCAATTTTCTCAGGAGATGCAAATCTAGGAACACTCAAAATAGCATTAATGAAAAATAACACAAACAAAGAGATTGAGACTTTTTTAAGATTATTTTGTAATCTGGGAAATCGAACTAGAATCGCCCGTCCCAAAATTATTCCTTGTAGCAAGCCAATTCCAAAAGCAATTATAATTGAAATTAGAGAAAATATAGGGTCTTGAAATATGTCTACAAGAAATGGAATTAGGGCCATGGTTAGTAAGAATAGTGTTGAAAAGCCAATATTAGCTATCAGATAGCAGATAGTGGTAAATTTACCAAAAATTATTTATCTAAAAATATCTAAAATTTGTAAATTATCAATTAAGAGTAAATTTAATAATTTCTTAACAAGAGGAGCAACCTATGCAAAAAGTAATTTGTTTATTAGTTTTAGTTGGAATTTTAGCCATTACCACAAATTACGTATATTCACAAGAAGCAAGTTTAGCAACCTTTCAAGAAACAGCTCAAGTGTTAGTTGATAAAAGTAGATCCCAAAATGTTACTGCTTCAATTATTCTCCAGACTACCAATATCCAGGAAATAAAGATCCCACCAGAGCTTGAAAACAATATCAGAGAAAATGATAGGATAACTTCTGTAATTATTACCAACCAACAACATTGTATTCTAGGAGTTGTCGACAAATCATGTGTTATCATAAATATAAAAAGAGATCTTTCTGACAAAGGAATTATTCAAATCCAAGAGTCCACAAAAGCAGTAGCAGAATTATTCATAGATGAGATAAATCAAACCTTTGATACAGATGCTCAATTTCACTCTACTTTTGTTAATAGCGATGATGAAATCAATAGGGCTTTGGAAACTTCAGGGGTAGTTTCTGGAAGAGGTACAGTCTCAGCTGTTTACACCATGCCAATGGAAGATTCAAGCTCAATGTATGAGAAAATTTCGGCGATTTTAATTCCCAAAGTTATTAGAGATTCAGGTGGATTTTACGAAACTGCAAAGAATTTATCCGCAGATAGAAATGCAAAGGTAACATTCTCGATTATCCCTCAGGAAAATAACTCATTACTCCAATTAAAATTATCTGTAGATTATCCTGAAGCAGCGACAAATCTCTCTAAATTAACACCACTAGAATATTTTGGAACCGATGAATTGAAACGTTCAGAATATTTTTCATCTGGATTTTATCCTTTAAATTCAATATTTCAAATTGTTATACTTTCAGATGAACATGCCAGTATAGCAAATGTTAGAGGAAACACTATCCCCACAAAAATGATAGAAGGCGAAATGATTCCAACTGTAATTAATCAAAAAGGATGGATTTTTGATCCTGAAGAGGGAGAAATAATTCAGGGAAAATTCATTTTTGGTCAAGAAACATCCATCTATGAAAATGATTTGATTTTTTCATTAGCGGATAATGAATCAACGGTTCTTAATGAAACAACTTTTGATGAATCCCTTATTGTTTTGATAATTATAATCATAGGAGGTATTGGTGCAGCTTTATTTTTCCTTAAAGGGTATAAAAAATAATTAAACCAATAAACTGGCTGCAGCAAAGACAGTGGTCCATTTACCATCCTTGCTTCCTTTAGCACTTTGTGTAATGTTTTGAGTTTTGTAAATTTGTCCCGATATGGTCCATTGTTGTCGTTTTTCATCCCAGCTCTTATCGATATCAAATGGAATTCCAAGAGATGAGGCTAACATTTGAGCAGCTATATCTTCAGCGTAATCTCCGGATTGAAGTTGGTTTTGTCCAAAAGATTCGTATTCAGACAGATATCCATATCGATTGGGATCTTTGGGCCTTGCAATACCAACAGATGCTGAACACAATCTATGAGGTTCGTTTGTTTGGTTTTTTGAATAAATAGTAAATAAAATCTGCCCTGGTTTTATTTGCTTCAATCCTTCATTTCTAGAAATTAATTTTGCGTGTGGTGGAAATATGCTCGATATTAGCACTAAGTTGGTTCCGGCAATACCGGCATCCCTTAGAGCATATTCAAAACTTGTCAGCCGATCTTCGTGAACTCCTTTTCCCTTTGTAAGAAACAATTTTTTGGCAACTAAATCAAGCAATTCGTTTCTTGTTGAAATTATGTTATTATTTATTCTTTATAAAAATCCCAAGAAACATCTATGAACAAGAAATCCTCTAGAATCAAGTCGAATTAGAGTCGTTAAATTCAAGCTATCTTGATTGGATCTAAACCTTGAAAGGTAAAATTATGAATTTCAATTTGTTGTAGAATATACTTGTTTGAGATTATTTTTTTTTACGTTTTCGTTTTCGTGGGTCTTCTTCGGCGGGTTGTTGAGTAAGAAAAACCCAACCAAAAAAGCCTCCTAATGAGAAATTAACCACACCCATGAATGTAATCATTAATGAAGCATCTGAAGACACACTTGAGGCAACCGTTAATCCAATAACAATTCCCAGAATTCCTGTGAAAAAGAACAACATCATTAGTATTTTTACTCTAAATGGATTGATGTATTTCATTTCCAAATTTTTCAATATTAGGCAATATTATAAATTGAATGCCAGTGTTATGAGAAAATTCCAAACATGATAAAATCAATTATTATCCAAAATTACGACTTCTGGTAACATTTTAAACCGTCAAATCTTTTATTTTATTTTGTGCCAATGTAGCTCAGCCTGGCTAGAGCATTCGACTTGTAATCGAAAGGTCGTGGGTTCAGATCCCATCATTGGCTTCACTTCTTGTGTTTAAAACCATCATCGAACCCACATTATATGATGAGCGTAAAACAGATTCAACAGACCAGAAAAGACTTTGTAATTCATGATTTTGAGAAAGGTCTTGATCATACACTAAAGGCAATAGAGAAAGAGTTGTCCGTAAAAAATTTTGATCTTATCAAAAGATACGATAAAGAAATGGTAAGACACTCACTAGCAAGAGGAATTCGCCTTAAGCACCTATTGATAACATTGAGTTTTGGATTTGAAATTATTTTTTGGGAAGGATGAGAATAAAAAAGAAAACGAGGTTTATTTGGCTCCCATTATACAACCATTATCAATGAACGTAAAGATTATAGTAATTATTTTATTTTTGGTAACAATAGGGACGTTTACCAACCCTGCTTTTGCACAACAGTTTGAAGAGCCAAATTACACCATACGTGGAGCAGAAGTTTCAGGTTTTGAGATAGACTCAGAAAATACATCCCTAATAATATCAATAGATACACGAGCCAGAGGAGAATTAGTCATAACATTACCAAGAAGTTTAATCGATGCAAAAATTGGTTCTGAGGATATTGAATTAATTATCTTCGTTGGTGGTTTGAAAATTGATTCCTTTGATGTAGTCAAAACATCATCTGATAGAACAATTACAATTCCAATTAATAGATCTAGTCATGAAATTATAATATTAGGAACACAAGTTTTTTCCCAAGTAACCTCTGCATCAACTGTCCAACTACAACAACAAATAGAAAAAAAGATACAAGCCGAATTAAGATCAGAAATACCTGAAGATAAAGCAAAACTGTTGATCTTTTCTGATACTAAATGGTCAGGTGCATTTCAGGTCTCGGGTTTTGATGTTACCGAAATAAATGGTCAAAGTGATAGAATCGTCATTTTTGGATGTGAGCCAGGTTTGCTTGGTGAGAGAGCTTTTGGTGCAAAAATAAAAAAAGTAACAGAAGAAGGCTACTTGAAAATTGTTGCAATTCAGAATAAAAAAATTATTGCCCAAGAATCAACAGACGAACAAATTGGAGAAGTACTCATAAATGGTAACTGCGTTTCAAGTTTTACAACTGGTCCTGAAGGTGGAGGATGTCTAATTGCTACTGCAACTTATGGCTCCGAGCTAGATCCCCAAGTGCAGCAACTAAGAGAACTCAGAGACAACAAACTACTCCAAACGGAATCAGGTTCTACATTTATGGAATCATTCAATGACTTTTACTATTCATTTAGCCCAATTATTGCAGATTATGAACGTGAAAACCCAGTATTCAAGGAAGGAGTCAAGCTTGTAATCACTCCAATGATTTCAAGTCTTTCAATTCTAAATTATATGGATATTGAAACAGAAGACGAAGTTTTAGGATATGGAATTTCTCTGATCCTGCTTAAT
>DATKZR010000069.1:0-3405 GCA_035527875.1 Nitrosopumilaceae archaeon
TGAAATGCGTCATCTTGATTTTCCCAAATTATCGTATCTGCAGTATTAATCGAAATGTTTGATGGGAGATAATACTCCTCTACTGTTTGAAGTGCAGCACCTTGTGGAATAGTTACCTCTGCAACAATAGATTCAGGAGCTGATTCTGGAGCTGGTTTAGGATCTGGTGGCAAACTTTCAGGTGTGGTGGGTAAAGTTGGCTCAGTTAGATTTGGTGTGGGTTGACTTGTAAAAGAATCACCAGTATTTACCACAACTTTGCCTATCATTCAGGGATGAACCAAACAAAAGTAATCAAATGTCCCAGTAGACGTAAATTGACGAGAAAAAGTTACCATCTATCACGTAGACCCAGACACGGGAGAAGCAGAAACCAAAACCATTGGTTTACCAGCAGTTGAACACCATATGGCAAATCACCCAGATGATGAATTAGGTGAGTGTGTCGATATATCTATTTGGCCAGATTGCCTCAATACTTTAGCTGAAGAATTTACAACTTGTGGTGGTGATGCAGCTTGCTTAATAGAGGCTTTAAACACATATGGTGATTGTTCACTAACATGTGAGGGAGATGTTGGTCCAATTACTGAAGCATGTTTTAATGAAACAGCTCCAATTGCAAGTGACTGTGAAGGAACAACCCTTGATGACCTTACCCAATGCAATAATGCTTACAATGATGTCCTCAATCAATGCATCATAGAGGGTTAGGTTAAACTCTATAATCTCTATTTTTATTTTCTAAATTCTAAATAATTTTAGCTGATCATAACAATAGTTAATGCGCAAAATTCATGACTGAAGGACAATTACGTAAAAAACATGGGTGGACTAGTAATTCACGGATGACCTCTAGATATGCACATATTGTTCAGGTAGATGGTGAGGAGGCAATTTTGAACCATTATGGAATTGAAAATAAAGAAGAAGAAAAACTAAATTTGCCTAAAATTTGTAAAATTTGAAATTTAAATACGATCAAAAAATAAAAGTCGATAGGCGAAAGGATTTTTGAAATTGTAGCTTTTAAAATATTACAAATTGATTAGATAATGCCTATATCTAATAAGAAAATCATAAAATAATAAAACTTTTTGCGATCAGAAATTGTAACAATAATTTTATTACTTACTTTTTCAAAATCTAATATTAAGGACGATAGAATGCAAAAGAAAATTTTTTCACAAAATAAAAATTATTTGGATGATTTTATTGGTTTCAATAAAAAAATAGATTTGAAGCAATCTACGATAGGAATTCACGCGAAAAATAAAGCCTTGGATAAATTAGGGAGCAAAAAAAAATGAAAACTTGCATGGAATTATCAGATAAGATTATTTTGATGTTTTTAGCTGATCAGGAAAAATGTTCAAACAAAAAGCAAATATGTGATTTCACTTCCTTAAATGCAAATACCGTACATGCTTCCATCAAAAGACTCATCCAAAAAAATCTTGTTACTTTGCATCCATCCCCCATAAGATCCTCTTGCAGAATAGAGATCAACCCAGTAGGACAAGAAATTGCTCACTTTGTAAAAATTATTTTTTCCCATGAAAAAAGAATTGATAAAATAATAAAGGTGAGTAATTCCCTTGAACCAAAAAAATTAAGACCAATATTGAATTAATTTTTTCCCCAAATTTCGACAAATCCAAAATCATAACTATAATTTTTGCTAAAATTCTATTTTGGCTCTCTAGAACACATAAAGTCGTTCTATGTTTAGATTATTTTAGTGCCATCTAGTTTGGACTTTGGATTCCTCAATTATTTTCTGAGCTCTATATTCTTCAAACAACATTTTATCCTCCATTTCGGGAGTAATTCTTTCACCAATTGGCATATTAATTGTGAAACTATCTGGTAATTCTGATATCAACACACTTGAGTCAAATAACTGGGTTGCTCGCTTTTGCTCATATGCCATTATTCCACCAAATTCAGAATGTAACCTTGTGTATGGATTTCCATCGTCCTCAAATCTCTCAAATGAAAAGTTTGTGTGTTGGAAAGAACCGAAACTATTTCTCTCATACAATCTTCCATCATCTTTAACCCAATAGGGACTGTACTTTGCAGTCTGCTTTACCTGAATTAGTCCTTCATTTCGTACTTCAGATGGAATCATTTCAGTAAGCATTGGGTTTAGTGATTCCCCTGAAACATCTATTCCTTCGTTAAGGTATGTGATTTGGTATCTGTTTTTGTAGTCAATTGCCTTTACAGCCATGATTTTGTCTCTGACGAACTCAAGAAATCGTACTGAGAGGGTTGTGGTATTACAATTTAATTCCATATCTGTTTGTACTTCATTTAATTTGACATTATCTACATCTATCTTGTCCTTATTCAGACAGGCTGTTTTTTTATGAGTGGCAACAATGGAATTCTCATCAATTACCTTTGTTTCTTGGATTACTTTGACATTGCTTATCTGGCCATCACTACCAAACCAAACTTCTACTCCCATCTCTGCCAAATGAGCATCGCCGACATTTGGAATCCCAAAGAGAAACTCTTGGACTCTTAATCCTTTTTCAGCATATATTGTAGCCTCAAACGAGTTAACTTCTCCAATTTTTAATATTTGTTCGGGAAAGAGCGTATGGTAATTATTCGTAATGTCAAAGGATTGACCGTTTAACTTGAATCCATTATCTACAATTTTTTCATTATTTCCATGACTTATTCCAAAAGTAGGTCGTGTGTAGTGTTCAAAAAAATCATCTTCTTCATTTATCTCGAATTGGGCGTATGCAAAAGAAGATGAAAAAAGGATCGCACAAAATCCCATTATGAAAAAAGCTATTACTCCGATTTCCATTAACCTATACCATTAACATGATTTCATAATAAATTATTTATGATCTTAGTAACTAGTAACTAGTTATTAAGATCATAGTATCATAATATATTGTTGTATTTTAAATAATATTCAATGAAGACAAAAACACTAGGATTGTTTGCAATACCAGTTATTGCAGCAATAATGATCGGTGCAGGAGCAAGTGCACAGCTAGCAATGGCAGATCCAGACGGAACAAACCCACAATCTGCTACCATAACCAGAGATTTGGGATGTCTCCTATTTGATGGGAATGACGCCCTTGTATTTGCTGACGCAGATAAAGCTGTAGTCACCTCATCAGGAAAGGCTACCTTAAAATGCTCAGGTGATGTTACACCTCCACCAGACGGTAAAGCACATGTGATGAAAGGATTCGTATGCAGTACACCTTTAGGTTTTACCACCAATTCACATAGCACAGTATCTGCAAGTGGACATTCAACTCTAACCTGTAGAGTATAAGGAAAAATTCCTTTTTTATTTTTTTTTAAATATATGATTTTACTCTTTATTCTCAACTCCTTTCAAATAATATTTTCCAACAAACAAAC
>DATKZR010000070.1:0-16612 GCA_035527875.1 Nitrosopumilaceae archaeon
CAACCGTACAAAACATTCAAGCATTCAACGATAATGTAAATGCATTTGCTGATTTGAATAAAAACATTGTCCAGTCATGGACAAACCCATTCACACAAACAAACTAGTGTGAGTGATTTTTTTTATTTTTTGGAAAAAATAGTTTAACTCTCAAATGCTATCGTATGATAGATTCAAATCCAAAACATTTGAAGTATGCACAAGTTTATTGACAGTCAGATTAGAAAATCTTTTAATATTTTGCACACCTGATCTGGTTTTTCAGCAAATGGGGCATGTCCTACATCATCAATTATTTCAAGTCGAGAAGTATCAATAGAATCGTTGAATAATTTAGAATGCTCTATCGGAATTACTTTATCATGTGCTCCCCATAAAATTAATGTCGGTATGTCATTAATCTGTTTTAATCTATCTAAACCAATCTGATTTGTTGCACTGTTTACAAGAGTTGATTCAAATGCGTGTTTGGCATTTGGCATGTTTATTCGTCTGATGAATCCGTCTACTAATTGAACCGGAATTCTTGATGGGTCTGCCACCATTTTTTCAAAAGCCTTTCTTACTTTATCTTGGGTGGGGTTTATTGCTGCTTCATAATATTCTTTAAGAATTGGAGTTGGTTTTTCAAGCATTCCAGAGGAGTCTATTAGAACAAGTTGCTGGACGTGATTTTGGTTCTGAATGGCTATTTCTGATGCGATATATCCTCCCAAGGAGTGTCCAATTAGATTTGTTGGCTCATTATGAATTGAAATCTCTTTTAGAAAGGATATGATAAATTTCCTAAACTGGTCAATGGCATAGTCAATTCTGGCAGGTTTGTCACTTTCCCCAAATCCTGGCAGGTCAATTGCTACTGAGTGAAAATCTGAAGATAATGTGTCTGGAATCTTCATCCATCTATCTGCAGCAGATCCCAGACCGTGAATAAATAAAATGTGCCGTTTTTTCCCTTTTCCAGATTCAAGATATCTTATTTTGAGCCCATCTAGGGCTATCCAGCATTCATCCAACTATATGGTAAATTCGCATCTAGTTTTTATTGTCTTTTTTTATTCTTTCCATAAAGATTCAGAATCACTCACCTCATCAATTTTCTTCTCTATTTCCTGTAATTCTACAGGTCCGGCATCCCCATAATTTTCCACAATTTTTAATTCATCACCAACCCTCACTGAAGTAATTACAGTTGGCAAGTCAGTTGCAGAAAACTCGTATCTATCCTCCAAAGAAAAATAATTTTTCTGACAAACTAGTGCAACTAGTTCCTCAACACTACTTTGAGGAATTTGATAGGTTTGCACAACCAAAGTCTTTACAAACCGTTCTCCATGATATGTTACATTTCCATCACCACTAATAATAACTAAATAAATCGGACAAGTTCCATAACATCCTGTTCTTTCTTAAGTAATTTCCAGATCAGTTAAATTTTCAGGAGGAGATAGTGGAATGTACATAAAATCAAATAAAAATAAAATTGCCAATACAATCACTAAAATAATAACTGCTGCAAGAATTTTGTAACTGGTTTTCATTTCTTTACATATCAGAAAAATTCATAGTTTCATTCTAAATTGTGTTATCAAATTGCTTATTCCATTTTTTGAACCATCATCGAATAACATACACAGCCGTTCCATACGCTACTATGTGGTAAATCACAAGTGACACAATTGCAGCTTCGGGATTATTTCCAAGTATTGCAAAACTCCAATCAATTTCTTGGTTCTCTAAAAACATTTTATTATAATCATTGGTTGCTGGCATTGGATTAATCACACTCATTGCCATACTAATTGGAATCCCCACTGCTAACATGATTAACAGATACCATCTTAGTTTCTTGACGTGATATGCTGCACACATATCCATTATTGGGATAAAGCAATAGATTGGCTGCCTAGTTAGACTGACTTTCCCCTTTACAGGCATGAAATTATGGTGCTCTGAGCATTAATTAGGATTATTGAGCTTTTTTCAATTCAAATCATTCCCAAAAAATAATTAAAAAATAAATGAAATGATTATCGTAAAATATCTACAATTGAATACATAACTTTGCCACCAGTCTCTCCATTGGAATTAATGGTGACTTTGCATCCCGAATCAGTATTTACAGTGACAATTACAGCTACACTGCTTCTTTGACGGGTAAAATAGTAGACAATGGCTGCAGGCCAAATCAATATGGCCAAAATTATCACAATTACCCAATAGAATTCACGATTGCCTTCGGCAATAATTGATTTGTTTGCTTCTATTGATTTTATCTTGTAATCACTTGAACCAATTGCCTGTTGTATTTTTGGAAAAGTATCATCAACTGGTTTTTTTACCTCAATTAATTCAGAGCCCATGGTAGGACTGCTTCATGGTGCGTTTTTAAATTTACTTGATGTTAATAATTCACTAAAAGTAGAATGGTGTTTTGAAAAAATTAAGCGTGTTGAATTTAAAGGAAACAACACAAGGCTTAGAATCATTAATAGACCCTCAATAAAACCAAATTTATTGAAGAGGAGTCTCATTTGGGCTATTGCAACATTTACTGTCTTGATAACTGCATTTTCTATTCAAACTGCAATTGCTGAGGAAAAAATGTCAGTAGAAATTATATCAATTGAACCAATTAGGGCATACCAGTGGACCATATCCTGGGATGCATGCTCACTGGTAGAAAAACTTGGACAAGATTTCAAGATTACAACGGATTTAGAGTGGGAATCATTTCACATTGATTTTATTTTGTACCAGGATCAATGTGTCTCAGACATTATGGGCCATCCATTTATTTCCATAATTGATGCAAAAGACCCAGACTCTATTTCCATCACACTAGATGAACCAATAAAGCCCACAAATGAGCAAAAAATCATAATCACTGATATTCTTTCAGCAAAAATCCAAGGCAAGTACGTTGCATTTTTTGATGTTTGTGCTGGAGATAAGAGACTGATTGCACCTGAAATCATTGTGTATTCTGACACTGATGAGACACAAGCAACGCTAGGTTCTGTCATTGGCTTGAATTCTTGTTTTTCACATTCAGCCGAGATTTACGCTGAAAATATAGAATCTATTCAGGTCCAGTTTGGGACAGTCTCAGATTTAGACAAAGTTAGTGACGACATATCCCTAGATGAAGTGGTCGCAATGGAGGGACAAATAGAAGAGCAACGAGAAGAGATTTCCCAGATAAAGGCAGAAATCTCTGAACTCAAAGAGACTCTAAAGGAAAAAGAGCAAACAATTGTAAAAAAAGATGCAGTATTAATGGAGCAGATCAAGGTGATCAAAGATTTGGCCTCTATGGTAACAAATACAATTTTTGAATCACTCTCAAAAGTATTTCAGTTTTAATTACTCATTTTTAGTTCTCAGAAAATAATTTCAAATTAAACAAAGAAAAAATGAAGAGGAATCTAAAACTCTATTTTTTCCCCTTCATTCAAGGAGTAAGATTGGTAATGTCTTTTACCTTTAACATCAAACCAACCGACTTTCATGCTTACCTTTCCTCTAGAAGCTTTCTCTATTTTCATAGAATCAGCCACTTGGAGATGATCACTTATTTGTAATTTGTTCATTTTTTGCAAAGTCATTAAACTGAATTTAGATTTTTAGAGTGAATTTTTCTTACAAGTTACATAAAAAGGAATTTTTTTAATTCTCATTCTTCTCAAAGAATAATTTAAAAATTATGGAAAAGAAAATCGTTATCTAGTAATTACCGATGCAAGTTGATCAAGGTTTATTGGTTTTTTCAAAAAACCATTAATGCCATCTCTTCTCAGTAAATTCTTTAACTGGATTTCCGGTAGATTGATTCCAGAAAATACAAAGATATTTTGGTCTTTTAGAATATCAGCCCCTGCTAGCAATTCTACAACACCAAATCCGGTGACTACAGGCATGTTAATATCCAAAAGAATGACATCAAAGTGTTCTCGTCTAATTCTCTTTAGTCCTTCCATGGGATCATTTGTTACCTCGATTTCAAAACCCATATAATTGAAGAATTTTGAGAGCATTTTTGTGGTCTCTGGGTCGTCATCAATTACGAATACTTTCACAACAATCTAGCCTAGTGTTCCCATTTAAGAAATAATCTGTTCAACTAGAACATTATTTTATTACAATTATGATATTAACAATTCATTCAAATGATATTGACTTGTGGAAAACTCTATATTTTTTCTTCATTGGTCTCATTAAGATCATTTTGCTCAGAAGGATCTTCAATAATGGGGGCCTCAAAGTATTCTAATCTCCAAATGCCTTCATTAATTTTCATAATCACAATCCCGTTTTTATCTTAATTGTACAAGAATATGACGTGTTTTCCTTCATTTAAATTTCTATTTTTTAATTTTATAGTTTCCAAAAAATAATTCATTAAAATTTGTACAAACACATAAAGGATTTCCCTAGTTTTTCTTTAACATCAAGTGTGTTCATTTTGAACAAAAGAGTTTGATTCACGCTTAGTTTAAAGAGATATGTTATTTGGCCATCAAAATGACGTATTTTTTGATGTACTTTATTTTAATTAACATCCAAATTTTTGTGCCCATGGTTCATCAGCAAACTCACTTTTTGAGCAAAATGAATTTAGTATCTCCGCATGGCCCACCTCTAAAATCTGTTCATTAAGATTTAGCTCTTTGCAGTAAATTACTCCAATAATTCTGCCATAGCTACCCTCTGTCTGCAAGTCATCCTCATCAACTAGAACCGGAGTGCCAATTGGACAGACAGTTTCAATGTAACTTCTGGCTTGGCTGTAATCATACTCTCCATACTCTGGAGTATCAACTAGAGCAAATCGAATTGATTGACCATCTACATCTATGGTATCACCATCAACAATTCTGGTTACATATCCGGAGATACAGCGTGCATCACCTAGGCAACTCTGTTTTACTGGTAGAACTTTTGATAGTCCAATATCTTCTGGCGAATTATCAAAGTCAAACCCTTTTGGAGGCTTTGGTGTAAAGTCTATCTCTGGTGTCTCGTCTTTGACATCACCTGATGATATTTGCAAATACAATCCTGCACCTAATATCATCACAGCAAAAACAACCACAAAACATACTGCTCCTAGCGCTAAAATTGTATTTTTTCTCATCTTTTATCCAACCTCACTAACTTTTGAGGTAAGGATTTGGGCCAAAATCAGTTTTATGGCTCCCCTTTTAGGGTAAAAAGCCCATGAGCTGCTGCCATGAAAGCCAAGACAAACTCATCCAAGGACCGCATATGTATTGCCTCCTCGCCTGAACCTAGTTTTTCAATTTCACCTTTCAGATCTTGCAAGTCCTCAGAAAACACTACATCATTTTGTTTTTTCCTATACGCTAGTTTTCTAGCTAGGGTTGGCAAATCCGGATTTTCTTTATAGTTTGGCTGATTCGGTATTGGTGAGAATTCGATTGCAAGGTATGGTCTTTTCTTCTCTCGTCTAAGGTAATTGGTAATTGGTTGTGCATCTTCATTTTGAACAATTACGCACAAATCTATTTCTCCTAGCGACTTTAGATACTTGATAAATCTAAAATGCCTCATCCGGCCCTCGTGTTTTTCTACCTGGTGTGTCTTTATGTCACCATAGTCTGATAGAATAACTGAATAAATTTCCTTATCACAGTAAACTCCAATGCTTTTTGTACCATCCATATTGTTACAACATTTCAAGGAAGCATCTCTTTTGTAAACTTTTTAGAAAATTAAACAAATTGTACCTGTATTTCAAATCCTTACCCACGAATTGCAGGTTTTGTTAACACTTTGTTTTGTTTTTGTCAAAAACAATCTGGAATTAAAAATAAATTAATGACTTTTTAGATTGCTCTCATGTTAGGTCCTGTAGGTTTTGTACTGGGAGCAATTGCTAGTCTAGTTGGGTTTTGGGCATATCTAGAAAAAATTGTATGGCCATAGAAACATCAGAGAATCAAATTCCCAAGTGTCTGTAAAAATTTGTACTTACTGATCAATCGTTCATCGAAGTTATATATGAAATTGGTGTAGATATAGTATGACAAACATTACAATGTGGAAATGTTACAGATGTGAATTGACTTTCAAAGAGGAAGAACATGCTAAATTTCACAAAAATCTATTAGACCACAATTCTCAAAAACTAATGTTTGCAATGGCATAATCTTTTACCGAAAAAAAATGACTACAAACAAAATATTACCCAAATGTAAATATATTTTACAAAGGGTGGTTTTTTAATTCCTTAATTTATTATATTCATAAACATGTCTCAAAGAAATCAAATTCTATATCATCTTAATATACTAAACCCCGATAATTCTAAAGAAATACTAGATGACTATGATTGTGCCTAGATCGCACCCAGTTTTACTCGGTTTCCTTTAGTTTCTCTGCACACTTGTCACAAAGCATAATTTCTATTCCTATAATGTCTACAGGTTTTTTATTTTCATGATCACATGATATAGTCATTTTTTCCTCAAATTTTATTTTTGAAAACTAAATTTTAAATTTTCTATGGCAAAATATCAAAGGAAAGCAAATTGGGGTTTGGCTCAGGTCTGTTACTAGTAGGATCCCTAGAATCATCGATGTATTCATCAAACAACTCCTGCTGATACATCCCACCGAGGACAAATACAGCTGCTAATATGCCCACAGAAAATACCAATGCAATAGCAACAATTACAATTGTTTTCAATAATGTTTGATTTGGCATTCTAAAAAATAAAGATATCAGTCTGCAAATAGTAAAAAGCCAGATTACCTTATAGTTAGTATGAAAGATAAACTCCTCACGCTATGCACATGTACTGCAATTGAGGTAATGACTGCAATTGGAGTTACATCGTATCTTCTTTATCTTGGGGAGCCAATCCTGGCATTGATATCAAGTGTGGTTTTTGCTAAATTGATCGTATTTCATTTTATTATGGATTATTATGACAAGAAAAGTTCAAAGAAAATCTACCAAAACTTAAGTCTCCAAAAGACCTAGATTACATGTGAAACCTCAATCTTGCAGAAATTGTGGCATGGAATTATTTCAAAATCAAAGGGCTTGCCCCAAATGTGGCCGTGAAACTGAACAAGACGATCCCGAAAAATAAAATATACAAAAGTTAGAATTCAAGCCAACCCTGCTCCCTCAAAGGTAGTAAGGATTTTTTTCTACCTAAAACTTAAGTTCACAGAACGACTACAGGATTTGTTGAGTGAAGACAGTCAAGACAATGGTGAGAAGAAGGATCGTTTCTACGAGCCAAAAAATTGGGATAGAAAATTAACAATAGCAGGCGACACAAGACAAAGCCCGAATATCTACTGTGGAAAATGTGGTCACATAATCATCAAAGGCGACAAGTTTTGTACAAAATGTGGCGCCGAATCAAAGGCATAAAGAATTTAGAGTAAAATTATTTAGTGATTATTTTTTGAAAAATATCACAATAGAGAACAAATTACTGATTTGAAACTAGTTTTTTTAATAAATTAAAAACACTGGTATGTCTTTCTGGAGTTATCCATATTCTTTTGTAAATTTTGAAGTTAGTTTCCAAGACAATGGCCTTTTCCTTTTTAGGACGATCAGTATCAAAATGAAACCAATCTCGGAAATTTCCAGTTCCAG
Organism: Nitrosopumilaceae archaeon; assembly: GCA_035527875.1. Taxonomy (GTDB): domain Archaea; phylum Thermoproteota; class Nitrososphaeria; order Nitrososphaerales; family Nitrosopumilaceae; genus Nitrosomaritimum. Next base: position 7,643 of record DATKZR010000070.1, read on the forward strand.
ATATTCTATGCTTTCCCGTAAATGTTCCCATTTTTTTTTCGTTTATTTTCTTAATTGCAGAAATCTTTACCTCTTTTTTTCCCCAAGGTAAAGCCCATGATTTGAATTTGATTCTATCATTAAAAATCTGCAAATATTTATCATTGTACAGAACTGGACTGGTCATTTGTTTTTAGATTTATTGCTCCAATTTATTGTTAGGGATAAAAATTTCAACAAAATTTAGAAATTATTTTTTTGGGAAGAATAAAAGTTAAAAAATATTTAGGTTATAATTAAAAATTACCATTAAAACAAAAGTAACATTGTTAGCTTACAATGCTTAACAAGGCCTTTTATTCAAAATTCCTTTTGTCCTGCAATGACAAATCAAAACAAAACAATCTTTGCAGGATTGATAATGATGGCAGCAATACTATCAGTATCAGTAACCTACAATACAGCATTTGCACAAGAATCAGACCTAAGGGCAGAAGTAACAGACAGACCAATCCACCCAGGTACATATCTTGCAGGAAGTGGTGTTGTTGTAAATGAAGATGATAATGCATTTAGGTCTCATTTTCGAATGGGAATTGTAGAGTCACAAACCACTGATAATCGACATACAGAATACGACGTAAAGCGCGGAGTGTTCCTTGTTGGAAAGCATGACGACCGTCAGAATTACTCTGTAATTCCTGATACCTGGCAGCTTTCAGTGAGTCCTAATATGAAGTCCTATGATGCATCTGGCAAAGTTGAAAACAAAGAAGGTAAGGTCTACGATGTCCAGATTTCAGGAGATGAAATCTCTAGTCTAGAACATGGAAACTTGTACTATGTAACAGGTACAGCAACTGGTCCTGATGGTGAGGTGTATGAATTCTTTTACATTTCTGCATTGACAGATAGAACCCCTTCAATCCAAACCGATTCTAGTGGAATCTAGTGAGATTTTAACTCACTTTTCTTTTTTTCCAATTTTTTTGAACCAAAAGTAAAACTACTCTGACTGCAATTTCAATTTGTTTTTAGAAAGGAAACTTTACTGCTACTAGTGATTTAAATTATGAAAAAGAACTCGATACAAAAGATACAAATTAAATTACAAATTGTAATTAGGATATGAAGGAACTAGTCTCTTTTGGCAATAAAAGAAACTATGAAGATTTTAAAAAACAGATTCCCATTAAAATCCAACCTCTTTTTGATTCAATTAGAGAATATTGCCTCTCACTAGGAGAAAATGTAGTTGAAGATATTAGAATGCACAGAGTTGTTTTTGGAAAATCATTGACTTTTAGATGGTTCTCAGATGTTGCACCCCAAGAAAATTCTGTTATTATCAAAATTCAAAAGAATCGTAAGGAACCACCAAAAAGCCTTCAAGTGGATTTAGGTCAAGACCTAACTGACCTTAAAAAAATTCTAAAAGAGGCTTTTGATACTATTCGCTAATCTTTTCAAAGTAATTTTTTGAAAGGATAAGAATTTGAAAAAATAGTTTTTAGCAACAAATATTCAACTAATTTATGATTGGATTAAAAAAAGAACTGGCCGATGATTTGACGATTTGTAGAGTTTTAAATGGAATGTGGCAGGTATCAGGCGCACATGGGAATATTGATCCTCAACAGGCAATAGATGAAATGGTAAAGTATCATAATTTAGGATTCACTACTTGGGATTTGGCAGATATTTACGGCCCTGCAGAATCCTTCATTGGAAAGTTTAGAAAAACCCTAGAAAAACTTCACGGTAAAGATGAATTAAAAAATTCTCAAGCACTAACGAAATTTGTTCCATCTCCAGGACCTATGACTAAAAGTATAGTAGAATTTTACATTGACAAATCCCTGGAAAAAATGAATATTGATTGTCTTGACTTGATTCAATTTCATTGGTGGGATTACAACAATCCAAGCTACATTGATGCTCTCGTTCATTTATCAAATCTTCGAGATAAAGGAAAAATAAAACATATTGGATTGACAAACTTTGATACTGAACGATTACAAATAATGAAAGAACAAGGACTACAAATAATATCTAATCAAGTTCAATATTCTATCTTGGATCAAAGGCCTGAAAAACTAATGGTTCCATTTTGCAAAAAAAATGAGATGTATTTGTTATCTTATGGTACTTTACTTGGAGGTTTTATTTCAGAAAAATATCTAGATTCTCCTGAACCTCTTCGAGGCGATCTTGACACTGCAAGCCTCCAAAAATACCATAACATGATAAATGCTTGGGGTGGATGGGAGCTATTCCAAGAACTATTAAAAACATTATCACAAATCTCGCAAAAACACAGCTGCAGTATCGCAAATGTAGCTACATCATTCATTTTAGAAAAGCCCAGAGTTGCAGGCGTAATTATTGGTGCAAGACTGGGAATCTCAGAACACAGGCAAGATAATTCTAGAGTATTTGGCATACATTTGGATTCAGAAGATGAGTTAATGATAAAAACCGTTACCCAAAAGTCAAAAGATCTTTTTGAAATTATTGGAGACTGTGGATCTGAATATAGATAAATTATAAAAAAGAGATAAGGACACTATTTAATCATCATCTTGATAATTTTCTCGTGCAATGTCACCCACATATTGAACTAAAGAAACAAGTGTGTGGTTATTGTGGTGAAAGCAAATTCCAACATGAAATAGCAATCACAGCAGACACCAGTACATCGTCAACAAGAAATAGCATTTCAGAATTTAGGGAGAAACTAAATTTTTTTCAGGATAAAATTGGCGCAAATGTGAGATTTTCCTATGGAAGAAATTTCAAAATTATCTAGCTTAGAACTTTAATTTTCTTTTCAAACACATCGATCATCTCGTTAACCAAATAATCTCCGTCATGTATCTTAGCTTTTCCTACTATTTTCTTCATCCTAGTCAATGTTTCACTAGTAATTAGTAATTGTGGCATACTGTCTGTTGTATTAGTAGATATTTAAACAAAAGGAAATTGTAGATTAAATAGGAGACAAAAAAATCCCGAACCACTCAAAGACAAAAAATGTCCATCTATGGTTATATTGATTAATCAATAATTACAGTTGTAAAATTGAATTAGATTCTCGTTATTTGATAGCAAACTAGTCGTAATCAAAGAGATCCACTAACTAAATCTCTATTATTTCTGTAATTGAAATTTCCTTTTACAATTGCCACAAAATTTTTCTTTAGTTTTCTTGCTTTCAGTACCTAAAGGTGACCCACATCTATCACATTTTATTTTAATCATTTTTTATTTTCCAAATTCAAGTTACAATACACTTTTGCTTCCTTTTTTCTCAATATGCAGATCATATATTTTGATCCAATCTAAGACCCTTACATCTATTTCTGATAGTTACCTCCGTAACATTTGCAGCTTCGGCAATATCACGTTGAGTTCTATTTTCAGCATTTTCAAGACATGATAAGTACAATGCGGCTGCAGCAAGACTCATTGGATCCTTGCCGGCGGATTCATCATGTTCTTGGGATACCTTGAGTATTTTAACTGCATAACGTTTTGTCTTTTCTGTGATTCCAATTTTACTTGCGATTCTTGCTACACATTGAACTGGGTCAACAACAGGCATCTTCAGCTCTAATTCTTGATGTAATAATCTGTAACATTTTGCAATGTCTTTTTTCTTTAGGTTACTTACTTCTGAAACATCTTTTAGTGTTCTGGGAGTTTCAGTATCTCTACACGCCGCATAAAGTGATGCGGCAATTAATGCTGAAATTGAACGTCCTTTGACCAAACCTTTCTCTAATGCTTTTCTGTAAATGTATGCTGCTTTTTCAATTATAGAATCAGAAAGTGAAAGTTTGTCTTTTAGTCTGGATAATTCGCTTAATGCTTGTCGGAGATTTCTATCTACAGATGCATTAACTTTACTTCTACTATCCCATGTCCTTAGTCTTTCAATTGTATTTTTCATAGTAGTTGTAAGGGGTTTTCCAGATGAATCACGGTTTATTGGATTGATGATGGTTGCAAGCCCCTTGTCATACATTGCAAGTGAAGTTGGCGCACCAGTTCTAGAGGGATCCGAACTTCCATCTTTTGAAAAAGATCTCCATTCAGGTCCAGAGTCTTGTAATTTTTCAGAGAGGACAAAACCACATTTTCCACAAAATCTTTCCCCCGTAACATTATCAGTTAACATTCCCTTTCCACACCGTCTGCAAACAGTATCTACATTGATAATTTGTAAAACCATAGATAAGATCAGCTTTGTTTAATTCATTTCCTATAAGAACCGGCTTATTTCACAATTTTTTATAAAAATACATAAAATCAAAACCCGGAAGGCAAATTTCCAAAAATAATGTTTGATAACTTCCCAATTAGGAGAAAAGGAATTCTAATAACTAAAATTTAATGATGAATAAGAAATTTAATTTTCACGCCTAAGTTTTGCAAAAAACCACCAAAACTTTTCCATCTCTAATGAATGGAATCATAATTTTCAAAATTATTTTTTGGGGTAAAAAAAATTTTCCTAAAGATTGGGGTCTAAAGTGGAAAACATACTTTATACTTAGACCGTATGAATAAATTATGAACAAACCTTTGCTAATGATTATTTTAGTACTGGTTGGAGGAATAATTTCAGCACTTGCATTATCACCATACTTTACTGAATCAACTATAGATGAAGCTTTACCGACAGGCGCGATTATTCAACCAAAAATGGAAAATAAAGACACTGTGATGATTAAGGAGGAAACTATGATGGAGGAAACTATTCCCATCTCATATGCAGGAACTTTTGTTGGAATTGGTGATGGTATTCATGATGCTCAAGGCAATACATACACGGTACCATTAGAGAGTGGGAATGATGTGTTAAGACTAGAGAATTTCAAGTCAACTAACGGACCAGACTTGTATGTTTATCTGTCAAAAGATTACAAAGCCTCAGAGTTTATCAATCTAGGAAAATTAAAAGCTAACAGTGGAAACCAAAATTATGATATTCCAAATGATGTTGATCTTGGTGAATACAACAAGGTTTTGATTTGGTGTAAAACGTTTGGAGTCTTGTTTGGCAGTGCTGAATTATCCCATCAATAGTGTTTTTAAAAACCCACAAAAGGAATTTTTTATATCTGATACCAATCCTGAGCAATCAATGTTTGGAGCAATAGTTAATTTCCCGGTTTTTTCGTATCCAGTGATAATTCCTAAAACCCTATTTTCTTTTCTAGGAACAGATAATGAAGCATCCCAGCCCAATCCTAGATTCAAAATGATACTCTGGTTTATTATTGCAGGTACAAGGGGTGGTGCAAATAGGGCAAAAATCCTCAATTTAATTAAAGAGACCCCAATGAATGCAAACAAGATTGCAACAGCATTGAATGTAGATCACAAAACAATTGCTCACCACGTAAAAATCCTTTCAAAAAATGATTTGGTCGTTAAAGCACAAAAAGATTATGGAGCAGAATATCATTTAAGCCAAATCATGAAAGAAAATCAAAATGTATTAGAAGAGATTATGAGGAAAATTGGGACAAAGTAATTTAATGAATGCCAGAGGTGGTGTCTCATGGTAGATTTTATGTTAGCTGCAGTAGTAGCTGCATTTCTTAACATTGGTTTGCTGTTAGTAATAATTGCAACATATGTTCAAAACATGAGAGTTATTAGATCATACTATACTTCTGGTTTAGTTTTAGTGGCTGCTCTTTTAATGATTCAAAATATTGTGATTGTGATATTTTGGTTTACACTTTACATGAATGATAAAGCATTGATGATGTCAGCTGATATGGTTGCACATTACTTGTTTGCAATTAACGTAATTCAAACAATGGGATTATCTATTCTTGTTTGGATTACAAGAAGATAACTCCAAAAATATTGGGCCTAAAATGGAGAACTAAGACCATTTTTTACTGAATTTGGTCCTTTTTTCAGTCTTTCCGAAAAATAATTTTATTTTTTCGAGAATAACCATTTTATCATAATATAATTATGGCATCAGGAGACAATAATTCAAAATGTCCAGTTTTGAAAGATCTGCAAAAAACGTCAATGTAAACGCTGCCAAGGCTATTTTAATTGGAATTCTGGCCCTAATTGTACTTGGAGTATTAACTGCGGCATCAGTGCAAATAGTAGATTCAGGACACAGAGGTGTCTTGCTCCATTGGAGTGCTGTTGATACAAGCGTTCTTCCCCTGGAAGAAGGAATTCATTTTGTAGTTCCGTTTCAAGATTCTGTAGTAAACATGGAAATTCGAACTTTAAAATTTGTCAAGGAGACATCTGCAGCATCAAAGGACCTTCAAACTGTAACGACAGAAGTAACGGTAAACTATAGACCCTCACCCGATTTAGTCCATACACTTTACAAGGAAGTCGGGTTAGAATATGAAAGCAGAATTATTCAACCAGCAGTAGAGGAAGTAGTAAAACAAATCACTGCAAATTACAATGCAAGTGAACTTATCACCAAACGACCCCAAGTTAAAGCAGACATTGAACAAGAAATTACAACCCGTCTTAATGTCTATAATATCCACACAGATGTCCTTTCGATTACTAATTTTCAATTCTCTTCTTTATTTGACCGAGCAATAGAATCTAAAGTAGAGGCAGAACAAAAAGCCCAAAAGGCAGAAAATGATCTTATAAGAATAGAAGTAGAAGCAAGACAACTAGCAGCTCAAGCAGAAGGTCTTGCAGCAGCAAATATTGCAGAAGCATCAGGAGAAGCTAAAGCTATTGAAATCATCAACGAAGCTTTGGCACAAAATCCATTTTATTTAGAATGGCTCAAAACTCAAGCTTGGGATGGAAAATTACCCCTAGTAGTTGGAACCGGTGGAACACCACTTATCCAAATTCCAATTAGGCCATAAAATTTAGAATTTTTTTGTAAATAATTAAAGTCTGAAATTCTACACATTCAGATTTTCCAAGATGAGTAAACTTTTTCTTTATTGGAAATTATCTTTTAATTATGAAAATATTGGTAATTGATGACAACAAAGAAAACACATCAAGGCTCTCAAAATTCTTCAATGCCAAAGGCTTTTCCACCTTTATTTCAAATGATCCAATGGAAGGTTTGATACATATTCAACAAGAAAAATTTGATGTTATTCTATTGGATGTTAATATGCCTGTAGTTCAAGGAATGGAGGTTATCGAATTATTAGCCTGTGATGATATCCTAAAAGACCAAAATATTTTTATTTTTTCTGGAGAAGACATCCCTTACATTCAATTAAAGAATTTGCTAAGAAGAGATGGTGTTAAGGGTTTTTTAAAAAAACCAATTGATCTTGATAATCTTTTGGCTGCAATTAACAATTAATTTTTTAAATCATTCCAACAAACAACCTCTCGTTATTACTTTAATTAAGACAGAGTTTTAAGACGCAAAAGAGAGATTTTTTTGCGGACCGTTGATAAATTAAATTATATTTTCCAAAATTAATAAAGGATTAAACAATTTGCTTTGTTTTAATTTCCGTCAATGTTACAGTTTGATGTGCCAGGTAGACAATAAACTTGGAATTTCCACAAATGAGTCTGCGATGAGCCATTACCTGAGACGCTAATGAATGTCAAAAGTGTCTCAATATCATCAAAACTTTTTGGGATCTCCCATGAGAAAATAAAATATCCATCTTGATTTGTTAGTCCATCAAATTCTCGAATGATATCCTCTCCATAGTTCTCAATTGTTAGAGTAACCTTTGCCCCCTCTATTGGATTGTATCCATCAGAAACACGAACATTAATTGAGTGTGTTGTTCCACGCCTTACCATCTGTTCACCAGTAATTACAACTTGAAGTGCAGGAGGTGCTTTCTCAGAATTTACAATCAAACCCAAGTCTGCCAAATGTTGAATAGAGTAAATTATCTCAGAGTCTGTTATCTTGTCTTCTGCCCACCACTCAAAGGCCCTTACAAGCCAGGGTGGAAAGTCAGAAGCAGGTAATTTTGTTTTTGTTAGATGAAAAAAAGATGCAGATTTTTTTTCTCCGGCAAATTCAGTTTGCACCTTGTAGGTCCCTATTTGTGATTTTGAGTTGATTGGATACACAGTATAGTACTGTCCTGTCTCAAGCAATGGTGAACTGATACTCTCAGTTTTGCTATCAGGTGAGGTAATCTGTAAATTTACGTGTGCAGTCTTGCCAAATTCATTGATTCTACCTGAAATTTTGATAAAATCGGTTTCACCGATACTAGGTATTGTATAGATTTGCTGAACAGAGTGTTGGTTTTTTATTAAATTTTGATTTGAAATATTTGCAAGTATAGACTTTACAGTTTTTTCGTTGAGGTTATTTTCAAGATATAATTGTTTAACATCATCTTTTATCCAATCAGGAACCTGAGGTTCGGCATTAGCATATGCAATTGTAATTGAAAGTAAACATGCTATTATTGCGAGAGTTTTCATTTTATTATCAAGATGGCTCTTCATCTACTCTAATTTTTTCTTCCAAATCTTCTATTCCCAAATCTTTGTTGGTAGAATAATTAATTGTATTTTCTGAACCATATATGCTAGTTTTTACCTGGCGTTTCTCGGGTTGATCTTGGGTTAATTTATGAAGGTACTTTCTATCCGAAACATACAACATTTTGTTTTTCTCAAGTGTTTCTTTGATGTGTTTTAGTCTTGGAATATCGCCATATTCTATCTCTAGCATTCTTTTTACATCATCAAGTAACGAAGTCATATTGTATTCATAAATCAAAGATAATTAAATTAATTTCTCATTTTTATTACAAAGTTTGTCGAATAAATTTAGAGATCCAATCCAAATGCTCCTGCAACATTTGAGAATTTCATGTAAGATTCCAAGTATTGACTCCCTTTTGGAGTGATTACAAATGTATTTTTCCCATCGTATTGTATTTTGTTGATGAGTTCTGAGCCTGTCAGGTTTTCAAGGAATTTTGATAGTCGGGTATGTGAAAGATTGGCCTTTGCCAACAACCT